>CALMWA010000264.1 GCA_937873125.1 uncultured Actinomycetes bacterium
CGTCAAGTTCCACGATGGGGAGCCGTTCAACGCCGACGCCGTCGTCACCAACTTCGAGAGGTGGCGGTTTACGGATAACCCGCTGCACAAGGGCGGTGGCAGCCAGGGTGGAGACTTCTCATACTATCAGGCCCAGTTCGGTGGCTTCGACGACGACTCGATCATCAAGAGCGTCGAGGCGGTGGACGACTATACGGTAAAGATCACGCTCGGCGAGCCTCAGGGGCCGTTCCTGCGCAACATCGCGATGAGCAACTTCACCATGGCCTCTCCGAAGGCTCTCAAGGAGGACGTCGAGGGCTTCTGGCAGAAGCCGGTCGGGACGGGACCGTTCAAGTTCGTCAAGTGGGACAAGGGCTCCGAGGTCCGGCTCGAGAAGAACGACGATTGGTGGGGCAAGGATCTGCCGGCGTCGGAGGGTGGCGGCGGACCGAACGTGGACGGGATCGTGTTCAAGTCCATCCCGGACAACACCTCCCGCGTCGCGGCGCTCAACGGGGGAGATCTCTCCGGCGCCGACGGTCTGACGCCGGACGACATCCCGACGGTAGAGGATGGAGAGGGACTCAAGATCGACTACCGGCCCCCACTCACCATCGGGTATCTGGCGATGAACGTCACGAAAAAACCGTTCGACGACCCCAAGGTGCGCCAGGCTATCAACTACGCTATAGACATGGAGAAGATCACAGAGGCCTTCTTCGGGGATACCGGCCAGGTCGCCTCGACCTACATGCCGCCGACCGTTCCGTTCTTCGACAAGGACATAAAGCCCTACGGCTACGACCCGGACAGGGCGAAGCAACTCCTCGAAGAGGCCGGCCAGGAGAACCTGGAGACCGAGCTTTGGTACATGCCGATACCGCGGCCGTACATGCCGGACGGCAAGGGCATCGCGCAGGTCATGCAGAACGATCTCGAAAAGGTCGGCGTAAAGGTCAAGCTGCAGACGTTCGAGTGGGGTACTTACCTGGACAAGACCGGCCGGGGCGAGCACCCGATGGCCCTGCTCGGCTGGACGGGCGACAACGGCGATCCGGACAACTTCCTGAACGTGCTGCTCTCCAGCACCACCGCCACCAAGACGGACGCGCTCAACATCGCCTATTACAAGAACCCGGAAGTGGACAAAATCCTCAAGGATGCTCAGAAGACCATTGACGACGGCGAGCGCCAGAAGCTCTATTATCAGGCGCAAGAGATACTCGTGAAAGATGCTCCGTGGGCGCCGATAGCTTACGCGAAGGTTCCTGTTGGCTTGAAGCAGGAGGTAGAGGGCTACCAGCCGAGCCCGACCGGCGGCGAGTCGTTCAACAGCATCTCTCTGGGCGGGGGCGCGTAGGACGGAGGTGCGCAAGAGCAGTTCCAGGAGCGGGCCGTTGTATGGCTCGATCCTAGTCTTCTAGGAGGTTCGGGCTCTGCTGCAGTACATCGGACGGAGACTCATACAGATCATCCCCGTGTTGTTGGGGGTTTCGATCCTCGTGTTCTTCATGGTACGGGCGATACCCGGCGATCCAGCCCAGCTACTCCTGGGCCAGAACGCGACCCAGGAACAGGTGCAGCAGCTGCGAACTAAGCTGGGCCTCGACAAGAACCCGATAACCCAGTACGGGTTGTTCTTGAAGGATGCAGCCACCGGGGACCTTGGCGAATCTATAGTGACCGGGCGCACGGTAACAGGGGAGCTCGCGGCGAGGCTTCCGGCGACGGTGGAGTTGACATTGTTCGCCATGCTCATAGCGGTAGTCGTCGGGGTGCCGGTGGGGGTGGTGGCGGCGGTCAAGCAATATTCGTGGCTGGACAAGATCACCTCGGTCCTCGCTCTCACGGGGATAAGCATGCCCATCTTCTGGCTGGCGATGATCCTGATCGTCATCTTTGCCGTGAACCTGCAACTCTTCCCGTTTCCCGGACGATTAGGCAGCGATACGTCCATATCTGCGATTACCGGGCTCGTGCTGGTCGACTCGCTGCTCACGCTGAACTTCGCCGGGTTCTGGGACGGGTTCTTGCACCTCGTTCTGCCGGCGATCGCCCTGGGCACCATACCCATGGCGGTTGTCACGCGGATGACGCGCAGCAGCATGCTGGAGGTCATGAACGAGGACTACGTGCGGACGGCGCGGGCGAAGGGCGTTGTTCCGTGGCGGGTGATTTTCAAGCACGCGCTACGTAACGCCATGCTGCCGACGGTAACGGTCATCGGGCTTCAGGTGGGGCTTCTGATGGGCGGCGCGGTCATCACGGAGACAATCTTCGCGTGGCCGGGGGTCGGCCAGATCGCCTACGAGTCCATAAACCGCAGGGACTACGCGATGATCCAGGGCGTCGTCCTCTACGGCGCGCTGCTCTTCATGCTGGTCAACCTGCTGGTGGACGTGCTTTATGCGGTCCTCGATCCGAGGGTGAGGTACTAAGAGTGGCCGAGGCGAGCGCTGGCGTTACCATAACCACGGGCGAGGTCCGGGCGCGGAGCCGCCGCGAGGACTTCCGGCGAGCATTCCTCGGTAACCGCCTCGCGGTCTTCGGGGCGGTCGTTCTGGCGGGATTCATATTGATGGCGATCTTCGCGCCGCTGCTCGCGCCGTACGATCCTCTGGAGCAGGACATAACCAACAAGTTCGCGCCGCCGAGCGCCAGCCATCTCTTCGGCCAGGACGAGATCGGGCGCGACGTGCTATCGCGGGTTATCTACGGCGCCAGGATCTCGCTAACCGCCGGCCTCGTGGCGGTCGCCATCTCCACGGTAATAGGGACGCTGGTCGGGGTGGTCGCCGGTTTCTTCGGGGGTTGGGTCGACGCCGTGCTCATGCGGATCATGGACGTGATCCTGGCCTTTCCGAGCATCCTGCTCGCTATCGTGATCGTCACCATACTCGGTCCGAGCCTTACGAACGCGATGCTCGCCCTCGGGATCGTGTTCGTGCCGCAGCTCGCGCGGGTCGTGCGCTCGGTGGTCATCTCCATCCGCGAGCGCGACTATATAGAGGCCGAGCGGGCCATCGGGGCGGGTAACATCCAGATCATCTTCTCCGGCGTGCTGCCGAACAGCCTGGCGCCCCTGATCGTGCAGTCTACGCTCACCCTGGCGACGGCCATACTGGATGTTGCGGCGCTCTCTTTCCTGGGGCTCGGCGCGCAACCACCCTCGCCCGAGTGGGGCGCGATGTTGACCGACGCCTTCAAGAGTGGGTACAGCGTCTTTATCAACGGCCAGCACGCCATCCTCTTTCCCGGCATCGCCATCGCCCTCTCCGTGCTCGCGGTGAATTTCATCGGGGACGGGCTGCGCGACGCGCTGGACCCCCGCCGCCGACGCTAGGCCTTTCGGCCCTTATCGGCGGGTAAACCAGCGGTGAACCAACTCGCAGATTGATACCAACTTGTAACTCTTTTGCGGTATCATAACGGGTCGTGAGATCCAGACGCTTCGGGTCTTGGACCCGCACCACCGGAAAAACCACCTACTACAAGCGGCGCGGCCTCTCCGGCCGGGGCGTGATGATGCTCGTCGGGGTCGCCGTTATCCTGATCTCTGGCGGCTTTCTTCTCTCGGACCTCCGCCTCCTGGGCGGCTCGCTGCCGGCCCCGGAGGACGAGAGCCTGCGCCTCACAGTCCCGAAGATGCAGCGCGTGAAGAACGTACCCGTCTACACCGCTGCCGCCAACGACACCGCGAAGCTCGACGCCGGCGCCATCCACCTCAAGGACACCGGAGATCCCTGGGAATCCGGGGCAAACGTGTACATCGCCGGACATCGTCTCGGCTACCCCCAGACCGGAAGCTTCCTCCTGTTCTACGACCTCGACAAACTGCAAAACGGCGACAAAGTGTTGCTCAGGGACACCGAAGGGCGGAGGTACGTCTACCAGGTATTCAAGGAGTTCGTTGTAGAGCCGAGCAATTTCTCCGTAACGAAGCCCGTGGCCGGCAAGAGCATCGTCAGCCTCCAGGCGTGCACGCTCCCGGACTACTCGAAGCGCCTGATCGTGCAGGCTGAGTTGATTGATGTTCAGGAACCGCAAGCACCCCAGGCAAGCGTGGACTAACTCTTTGCCCCTTTTCTAGCGTTCTTCGCGGGCGTAAGGGACGCCGAGGGCGGCGGGGGCTCCGAGACGTTTGCGGGCGCTGGAGGCCGAGAGGATCACGAGCACCAGGATCGTGAGCAGGTACGGGAGCATGGAGAGGAACTCGGCGGGTATGGCATCTACTCCGGCGGCCTGCAGGGCGAAGTTGGCGGCGAGGGCCGCGCCGAAGAGGTAAGCTCCGAGCAACGCCCGCCAAGGACGCCACGCGGCGAAGACGACGAGTGCCAGCGCGATCCACCCGATACCGGCCGTCGTGCCCGCCCCACTCCACGATGGGACCCGCGCGAGTATCTGATACGCGCCTCCGGCCCCGGCGAGAAGCCCTCCGACGATGACGTGGACGTATCGCAGCCGCGCGACGCTCAAGCCCATCGCGTCGGCCGTCTCCGGCGACTCGCCGCACGCCCGCAGCGCCAGACCCGTCCGGGTGCGCGTCATATAGAAAGCCGCGAGCGCGACGACGAGCCAACTCGCGTAGACCAGCGGATCTTGATCGAAGAGTATCCGCCCCACGACCGGGATGTCCGCGAGGATCGGTATTCGCAGGTCCACGATGCCTGGTTTCAGCGGGTCTCCTTCTATCGGGTTGCCGAGGAAGGTGGCGAGGCCGGTCCCGAAGATGACGAGGGCGAGTCCGCTGACGATCTGATTGGCCCGCATGGTGACGCTGAGGAAGGCGTGAACGACGGCCAGCCCGCCGCCCGCGAGGGTTCCGGCGAGGAGTCCCACCAGCGGACTCCCGGACGCGGCGGCCGCGAGAAACGCGGTGACGGCCCCGAGGAGCATCATGCCCTCCACCCCGAGGTTGAGGACGCCAGACTTCTCGGCCAGTATCTCTCCGACGGCGGCGAAGACGAGCGGGGTGCCGGCCGAGACGGCGGCTGCGAGCGTCAGGACCCAGACGGCGTCGTTCACGGTCTCGCCCCTTCGGTGAGTTCGTCCGGCAGACCGCGGCGCAGGCGCAGCCGGTAGCGGACGAACAACTCACCGGCGAGGGCGCAGAGCAGGATCGCGCCCTGCAGCATGAACGAGACCTCGACCGGCACCCCGCCGCCTCCGGGGATGCTCTGCAACGCGGACCCGGCGTTCTGAAGGCCGCCCAGCAGCACCGCAACCACGACTACGCCGAGCGGGTTCGAGCGCGCCAGGGCTGCGACGATGATACCGGTGTAGCCGAAGTTCACCGCGAGCCCGCTGGGATCCAGGGCGTGCGAAGTCCCAGCGACCTCACCGGCCCCGGCGAGACCGGCGAGCGCGCCGGAGATAAGCATCACCACGACAATGGTCCGCCGGACGGAGATGCCCGCGTAGCGCGCCGCGCCCGGCGAGTCCCCGACGACCCGCACGTCGTAGCCGAAGCGGGTGCGTCCGAGCAGGACCCACAGCAGCACCGCTGCCAGAAGGGCCACCGCGAGCCCGAGATGCACGCGCGTCAGGCCGAGGACGGGCAGAAAGGCTTCCTCGGGGAACGGCTTGCCCTGGGGAAAGTTGGTCGTGGTCGAGTCGCGCAGGAAAGATGCGGAGCCGAAGATGAGGTAGCGCATCAGGTACAGGGCCACGAAGTTCAAGAGGAGCGTCGTGATGATCTCCGACGTACCGAGCCAGGCCCGCGCGAGCGCCGGCGGCAGCACCCACAACGCGCCGCCGAGAGCGCCGAAGGCGATCACGAGCAGTATCGCCAGCGGCTTCGGCAGTCCGGGCGCGAGGGCAAGCGCCGCCCACGAGCCAAAGATGGCCCCGACGTAGAGCTGCCCCTCCGCTCCGATGTTGTAGAGCTGCATCCTGAACGCCACTGCCGCCGCCAGGCCGGTGAGGATGAGCGGTATCGCGACCGCGAGCGAGTCGGTGATGCCGTAGAACGAGAGGAACGCCGCGCGGAACATCTCGGTGTAGACGACGAGCGGCGACGCGCCGGTGAGGGAGAGGAAGATCGCCCCGAGCAAGAGCGCCGCCACTATCGAGAGCACGGTGACGAGCGCCCGGTGTCCGGTGCGGGTCTCCAGCCGGCGTTCGAGGTGGACCTGCATCAGTGCTCGCTAGACCCTGCCATCGCCAGCCCGAGGTCCTCGACGTTCGCCTCCTCGCCGGAGGTCTCGTGGACGATGCGGCCCTCGTAGAGGACCAGGATACGGTCGGAGAGAGAGCGTACTTCGTCCAGGTCTTCGGAGATCAAGAGTATGGCGCACCCGGCCCGGCGGCGCCGGTCCAGGATCTCGCGCACGGCCTGCGTCGCACCAACGTCGAGGCCGCGGGTTGGGGAGGCCACGACTATTACCTCCGGCCCGTCGGATAGCTCGCGGGCCAGAAGCGCCTTCTGGGCGTTGCCGCCGGAGAGACCGCGGGTGGCAGCGTCGGGTCCGGGCGCCCGTATCTCGAACTGTTTGATCGCCTCGCGGGCCGTAGCCTCCATCTGCTTGCGCTTGAGGAAGAACGGCCTCGGGTGCGTGAGCAGGAGGTTCTCGGAGATGGAGAGCGACGGCGCGAGCCCCGTACCCAGGCGGTCCTCCGGGACGTAGGCGAGCCCGGCCCGCCGCGCCGCCGTCGGCCCTTTGCCCGTCGTGTCCACGCCGCGCACGACTACCCGGCCCGAAGTCGGTGTCCGCATCCCGGCGGCTACCTCGGCCAGCGAGCGTTGGCCGTTGCCGGAGACTCCCGCCACGCCGACCACCTCTCCGGCGCGCACTTCGAGGCTCACGTCTCGCAGCGGCACGGTGTCGCCCTCGCCCGCGACGTTCAGTCCTTCGAGTACGAGGAGCGGTTCGCCAGGGGCTTCTTCGGCCCGCTGGACGGAGAGGTCAACGTCGCGGCCGACCATCGCGCGGGCGAGGGAGCGGCGGTCGGAGGAGGCGGTCTCGGCGCGGGCGACGACGTGGCCGTCGCGCATCACGGTTACGTGTTGGGAGACGGCGAGTACCTCGGAGAGCTTGTGGCTGATGAAGATCACGGATTTGCCCTCGGCGGCCATCGCGTTCACGGTCTCGAAGAGGTTCTCGGCCTCTTGGGGGGTGAGGACGGCGGTCGGTTCGTCCAGGATCAGGACATCCGCGCCCCGGTAGAGCATCTTGACGATCTCGACCCGCTGCTCCTCCCCGACCGACAGGTCTTCGACCCGCGCCCTAGGATTTACGGGGAGTCCGTACTTCTCTCCCAACTCCGCGACGGTCTTCTCGGCCCGGCGGGTGGAGAGCAGCAAGGGCTGATGAGGGTCTCCAAGAACGACGTTCTCGGCCACGGTGAAACGTTCCACGAGCCGGAAGTGCTGGTAGACCATCCCGACGCCGCGCGCCAGGGCGTCGCGGGGGCTGCCGAAGTGGGCGGGCTCGCCGTTTACGCGCACCTCGCCCTCGTCGGGGCGGTAGAGACCGGCGAGGATGGAGGCGAGGGTGCTCTTCCCCGCGCCGTTCTCGCCGAGGATGGCGTGTACCTCGCCCTTCTTCACCCGGAGGTCCACGCCAGCGTTCGCGACGACGCCGGGGAAGGCCTTCGAGACGCCCCGCGCCTCGATAGCCGGCGCAACGGCCGGCGGTGAGTCCGGCACGGGCCTCTAGCCCTCCGCGCTCTCCGGTATTTTGCCCTTGACGCCCTCGACGAGGTAGTCCATCGAGAACAGATCGTCGAGCGAGGCTTCCTCGCCCTCGGGGATACGGACTTTGCCGTTCTGGTCCTTCACGGGACCGGCGAAGGCGTTGAACTCGCCGTCTATCGTGGCCTGTTTCTTCTCCTCGATGAGCTTCCTGGTCTCTTCGTCCACGGATTTGCCGAACGGCGCGAGCTTGACCATGCCGTCGGCCATCGTCCCGTAGTACTGCTCGCTCTTCCAGGAGCCGTCGAGGACCTGCTGGGCGGTCTTGGCGTAGAACGGACCCCAGTTCCACAACGGGCCGGTGAGCCAGGCCTCCGGGGCGAAGCGCTCCATGTCGTCGTTGTGGCCGGCCCACTTGAGCCCTGCGTCCTGGGCGACCTTACCGGCGGCGGGGCTGTCCTGCTGCATCCCTATAACGTCAACGCCGGAGTCCGCGAGACCCTGCGCGGCCTGCTTCTCCTTATCCGGGTCGAACCAGGTGGAGGTCCACACGACCTGCATGGTGGCATCCGGGTTGACGGAGCGCGCGCCGAGCATCAGGGCGTTGAGACCGCGGATGACTTCCGGGATGGGGAAGGGGGCGAGGTAGCCGATCTTGCCGTTCTGTGCCGCCTTGCCCGCGGCTATACCGGCCAGGTACGCGGCCTGTTCGGCGGCGCCGGCGTAGGTGCCGAGGTTCTTGGCGGTCTTGAAGCCGGTCGCGTGCATGAAGACGGTATCCGGGTACTTCTTGGCGGCGGCGAGCATCGGGTCCATGTAACCGAAGCTGGTCCCGAAGACGAGCCCGTTACCCTTGCGCGCGAGGTCCTCGAAGGTCCGCTGCGCCGTCGCCCCCTCGGGGACGTTCTCGACGAAGGTGGTCTCGACCTTGTCGCCGAGCTTCTTCTGGAGAAACTTGCGGCCCTCGTCGTGGCGGGTGGTCCAGCCGGCGTCGCCGGTCGGGCCGATGTACACGAAGGCGACCTTGAGCTTGTCCTTCGAGCCGCCGCCGGACTGGGAGCCGCCGCTGCCACCGCCGCTGCTACACGCGGCGAGGAGACCGCTCGCGCCGATGGCGCTGAGGGTGAGGCCGGCGCCCTTGATGAACTGGCGGCGGGTGTGGGTGTTCGTCATCTATACCTCCTGGGGGATGGACAGCTCTTCGAGCCACTTTTGGAATGCGACGAGTGGGAGATCCGCCGGACGGACGTAGAGCATCATACGCGAACTGAGAGGGGGGAGGAGCCACGGACGCTGGCTCTCCACTATAGGCCGATCCTGCTCCAGTATGGTGTCCTGCAACCGCTCGTATTCGGGGTCGCGGGCAGGGTCGCGGTCGAAGGAGCGGGCCTGGCGCGAGAAGATGAGGGATTTATCGTGCCCGATGGGGGTGGCTACCTGCCAGATCACGTACACCCCAGCCGCGCTCTCCTTGACGAGCCGGATGCTCGTTGGCGTCACATAGTTCGTGTACGTAACCTTCTCCAACGCGCCCGCACCACCGTTGGTACTCACCGTGTCGTTGGCCGGCTGCATCATGTCGTAGGTGGAGACCAGATACTCGCCCTCGCGGTAGACCCCGTGGTCCGGCGGCTCGGGGTTCGCCGGGTCTCCGAGGATGCCCGGATGCACCCACGGGAAATGCGTGTCGTCCAGCGCGGCCATCACGATGCGCGGCGCGCTCGCCCGCCAAGGCCCGTAAGTTCTGAGTGGTCCCTTGTGGACCTCCGAATCGCCGAACTCCGGGAACGCCGGTATCTCACGCTCCGGCTCCTCGTCCAGACACACCCACACGAGACCGTACCGCTCGCGCGTCGGATACGAACGCACCCGCGCCTCGCGCGGGATAGCCGCGCCGCGCCGCGCTGGTATATCCACGCACCGGCCGGACTTGTCGTAGCTCCAGCCGTGGTACGGACATCGCAAGGTACACCCGTCCACGACCGTTCCACGCGAGAGCGCCGCTCCCAGGTGCCGGCACACATCGTCGAAGACGACCGCCGCACCGTCCAGCCGCGACAATACCAGCCCGCGTCCCAGCAACTCGACGGCGACCGGATTGTCCTTAAGATTGTCGGAAGGCAGGATGGGATGCCAGAATGGTTCGAGGCTGGTGTGGTACGCTTCGATCACCGCGCCCGCTCCCTTTAACTGCTGCAAGAAACCTCCCTGTCGGGTGTGAGACGAAACGTATCTCTTGGGAAAGATACCAGGAAAAGATACTCTCTGTCACGCGGGGTTTCTTTGTCCCGACGGCCTACGTTTATCATCGGAAAATTATCCGGTGGTATAGAGCAAAACTGTCTGTTGCATGGTTGAGGAACTGGGCCTTCGAAGGGCGTATGCTTCCGGGGGTGGATCTCTACAAAAAAGGTTCGAGGAGGTTGCGGAGCTGGCGGAACGCAGGCCGTTGTACGAGATTACGCGGAGGATGTCGGCGACGGCGCGGGGTGAGGAGCCGGCGGGCCTGATCGTTCGGAACGGGACACTCGTGGAGGTTATCCCGGCGAGCTGAGAAGCCTCTCCGGGATCAGACGAAGCACCCCTGGCCCATCCACCCGATCCGAACAGGCTTACCCTCCTCGACTATGACCGGCACCGTCCGGTTGCCGTTGGTCAACTCCAGCATCCGCTCGTAAGCTTCGCGGTCTCGCTCCACGTCGTACTCCACGAAATCCACGCCGCGCCACTCCAGATCCTCCCGCGCCGCCTCGCTGTGGGGACAACCCGCCGAAACGTAAAACTGTACCTGACCCGTTGCTTGCGACATTCCGCCTCCTCGCATTCGGTTCCCACCTTATGCCGTAAGTCATAATATCGTATAGTGCAAGATGAGTCTGATAACTCATGGGGTACGGGGTGTAGCACGGAATGCTGGCAGGGGAAAGGCGGGTGGCATTCCCGAGATCAGGTAAGAGAGGCACGCAAGTTGTAGGCCTGTCGTCCGGCGTTGCCCGAAAGCGGCCGGGCGCATGTGGGGGCAAGAGAGGTAAGGAGGAGTAGCTCGTGACCGAGACTCAGAGCACGGCCAGCGGGGTGGAGGAGGTCCACATACTCTGGATCTCGGAGGGCATGAGTTGCGACGGTGACTCGGTTTCGATCACGGCGGCGACGCTGCCGAGCATCGAGGACGTGCTGCTGGGCAACATCCCCGGACTGCCCAAGGTGCATCTGCACAACAAGGTACTCCATCCCTCACTCGGCGGAGAAGACTTCCTGTTGCCATTCCGTCAGGCCATTGATGATGAGTTGGACGCGCCGTTCGTGCTCGTCATTGAGGGTTCGATACCTAACGAGAACATCAACGGCGACGGGTACTGGACCTCCTTCGGCAACGACACGCTCACCGGCGAGCCGCTGACACTGAACTGGTGGATAGACCGTCTGGCGCCGAAGGCTTTCGCCGTGGTCGCCATCGGGACCTGCGCGACTTATGGTGGCATACACGCGATGGCTGGCAACCCGACCGGCTGCATGGGCCTCGCGGACTACCTGGGCTGGGAGTTCCGCTCGACGGCCGGGATACCGATAGTGAACGTGCCGGGGTGTCCGGTGCAGCCGGACAACTTCATGGAGACGGTTACGTGGCTCCTGTACCAGGCGGCGGGGCTTTCGCCCATGATCCCATTGGACGAGCAACTCAGGCCCACCTGGCTCTTCGGGAAGACGGTCCATGAGGGCTGCGACCGGGCCGGCTACTACGAGCAGGGCGACTTCGCCCTCGACTACAACTCGCCGAAGTGCCTGGTAAAGGTCGGTTGCTGGGGGCCGGTCGTCAACTGCAACGTGCCAAAGCGGGGCTGGATGGACGGCATCGGGGGGTGCCCGAACGTGGGCGGCATCTGCATCGGCTGCACCATGCCGGGCTTCCCGGACAAGTTCATGCCGTTCATGGACGAGCCACCGGGCGGCACGCTCTCCTCGGCCTTTTCCAAGACTTACGGGACGCTCATTCGGAGGCTCAGGGGCATAACCAATACGACCCTCAACAAAGAGCCCAAGTGGCGTCACAACAAGAGAGAGCTCACGTCCGGCTACGACCCGCGCTGGCGGGCGTAGGGAAGGGGAGATAGGTGGCTATCCGAGAAGAAATACGGCCCGAATCCAGGAACCTCACGGAGATGTCGTGGGACCCAATCACGCGCATCGTCGGGAACTTAGGCATCTACACGAAGATAGACTTCGACAACCGCGAGGTGGTCGAGTGCAAGAGCACCTCCTCCATCTTCCGCGGCTACAGCGTGTTCATGAAGGGCAAGGACCCGCGCGACTCGCACTTCATCACCAGCCGCATCTGCGGTATCTGCGGCGACAACCACGCGACCTGCTCTTGCTACGCGCAGCAGATGGCCTACGGCATCGCACCGCCACCGCTGGCCGAGTGGATCGTCAACCTCGGCGAAGCGGCGGAGTACATCTTCGACCACTGCATCTTCCAGGACAACCTGGTCTTCGTTGACTTCTGCGAGCAACTGGTCCGGGAGACCAACCCGAGCCTGCTGGAGCGGGCAGAGCAGACGCCGGCTCCGAACGCCGAGATCCACGGCTTCCGCACCATCGCGGACATCATGCGCTCGTTCAACCCGTTCACCGGTGAGACGTACAAGGAAGCGCTCCAGATGAGCCGCCTCACCCGCGAGATGTTCTGCCTGATGGAGGGCCGCCACGTCCATCCGTCTACTCTGTATCCGGGCGGCGTGGGGACGGTGGCGACACCGCAGCTCTTCACAGACTACCTCGTGCGCCTGATGCGGTTTATGGACTGGATCAAGAAGGCCGTCCCGATGAACGACGACGTCTTCGACTTCTTCTACGAGGCGCTTCCCGGCTACGAGGAGGTCGGACGGCGGCGCGTACTGCTCGGCTGCTGGGGCGCGTTCAACGACCCGGCCGTGTGCGACTACAAGTACGAGAACATGGCCGACTGGGGCCGAGGCATGTTCGTAACCCCCGGCGTCGTCGTGGACGGCGAGCTGATCACGACGAGCCTTGTGGACATAAACCTCGGCATCCGCATCCTGCTCGGCCCACAAGCTCATAGAGGGCTTGTTGCTCCCGACCCTTGATAATCCGGTGCTAGCTCCACTCTCCGACGCCGCTGTCATCCCGTTCGGCGACAGCCGACTCGCCCTCACCACCGACTCCTACGTCGTGCGCCCGCTCTCCTTCCCCGGTGGCTCCATCGGGGAGCTCGCTGTCAACGGCACCGTCAACGACCTCGCCGTCTCCGGCGCCACCCCGCTCGGCCTCTCAGCCGCCCTCATTATCGAGGAAGGGCTCGACACGGAAGTTTTGCGCCGCGAGATAGAGGCAATGGCAGCCGCCGCGGAGAGGGCCGGGATCTCCGTCATCACCGGCGACACGAAGGTCGTCGAGCGCGGCAAGGGCGACGGGCTCTACGTCGTCACGACCGGCATCGGCATCGTGGACCCGGAGCTGAACCTTGTCTCCGGCTCGGTGCGTCCCGGAGACAAGATCATCTGTTCCGGCACCCTTGGCGACCACGGTGCGGCCATCCTCATCGCGCGAGGAGACCTCGAACTCGAAGCCGAAGCGCTTTCGGACACCCGTCCGCTTACACCGCTCGTACAGGCTCTCAAAGAGTCCGCCGGCCCTTCCATCCGCTTCATGCGCGATCCGACGCGTGGTGGTGTCGGGACCGTCCTGAACGAGCTGGCTCGCGACTCGGGCTATGGCGTCGCGTTGTGGGAGGAGAAGATCCCGATCCGGGACGTAGTAAACGGTGCGTGCGAGATCCTGGGCATAGACCCCCTCTACGTAGCAAACGAGGGCAAGCTGTTGGCTGTAGTCGCCCCCGAGTCAGCGGACGCTGCGTTGGAGGCCTTGCAAGGCGTCGAGGGTGGCGAAGAAGCATCCATCATCGGTTAGGTGCGCGAGGAGCCTGCGCGCATGGTCCTCATGCACACGGGGTTCGGCGGCACCCGCATGATAGACATGCTCGTTGGCGACCCGCTGCCGAGGATATGTTGAGAGCAGGGCTGCTTGTTGCAAAGCCGAATAAAGTCTAGGATGTAGTGCAGATAAGAGGTTTCGGCCAGCCGCTTATGTGTCTCAGACGCATAGCTGGACGAACCTCGTTGAGATCTTGAGGTAAGCTCGGACCCGCAGCTCGGACCCGCAGCTCGGACCCGCAGCTCGGACCCGCAGCTTGGATACACTTGTAGAAGTGGTGGGATCTGTGCTCACCTTCATCAATGGCCGCGATACCAGGGAGTTCTTCGAGCATCCTGGCACCCGCCTACTGACTCAACTGCTATGACAAACGCTCTAGGAGGTAAGGAGGTATACATATGAAGTATGTACCGCCACCACAATGGAAGGCACCCGCGAGGATCATGCCTTCTGAATCGTTCCAAGGTGAGTCATCTACTGCTCCAATCCATGAGGCAGTGGGACGTGTGTTGAGTAAATGGGAGCATGCCGAATCAGGAAATATCAAATTGTTTCAGCTTCTTTGTGAAACGAAGTCTTTTGCTGCTTGCCGGGCTTATGGAACCCTTGATTCCGTATTCTCAAGGCACCTTACCCTCAAATACGCAGGGGAGGAATTCTTTAGGTCTCGTGACAAAGAAGATCATTCTCATCTGAAAGAGCTAACTAAAATATACAACAATACTGGGTCATATCGAAATAAAGTAGCTCATGGTATGGCGGTTCAGCCTCATGCTCACGGCTATTTTTTGTGTCCCCCTTCGTATGCATCAAGGCGGAGGAAAACTCCCATCCCAACAAAAGAATGGGCTCTAGGAGCAGACTACTTTTTTAGGGTAAAGGAGATTGACCATATTGGCCTTCGTTTTGAGCAAATCCTATCGTCGACAATGTCTTTGGTTATGTATCTGAATGAGAAGTATTCTGTTTTAGAAGGGACCGAGTTCCATCCATGAAATCACTTCCTAACAAGCCTCCAAGCCAATATTAGAAGGCGGTGCGGCTCCTAAGCTGGCGATCTCTATTCCTGAGAAGCTTTTCGAGTCCGCCGAGGAGTTTGTGTGGGGACGGGGAATGCCGCGTAGTGAACTTTATGTCACGGTGCTACTATGGGACTCGGTGGCAAATGTCCGATCATTACGCTCGACGAGACGTTCCTTACGGAATGGGTGAGCCGGATGAGCGACCGTATTGTGATGTCGGTGGAGGACGGCGTTGGGGCCGTGCTCGCTCTGTAGAGCATTGCTTGCTTCCAGTGCTAAGCAGACCCACAATGTACCATTTGACGTACGTACGCTATAACGTACAATGGCGTCAATACTCTTAATGGAGGTATGTCATGACTGCGATTACAGCCAGCGAAGCCCGCGCTAATCTTTATCGGCTGATCGATGAGGCGGCATCCTCCCATCAGCCGCTGCTTATCTCGGGCAAGAGAAACAAGGCCGTACTGATCTCCGAGGAGGATTGGACGGCCATCCAGGAGACCCTTTTCCTCCTGTCTGTGCCTGGCATGCGTGAATCCATCCGGGAAGGTATGGATACGCCCGTTGATGAGTGCGACGAGGATCTGGATTGGTGAGTTGGCGACTTGTATATACAAAACAAGCGCAAAAAGATGCGAAGAAGCTGGCTTCGAGCGGACTAAAGCCGAAAGCGCAGGAGTTGCTGGACATACTCGCCGAAGACCCTTTCCAAAAGCCGCCTCCTTTCGAGAAGCTTGTGGGAGATCTTTCGGGCGCATACTCGCGACGGATCAACATTCAGCATCGTTTGGTGTATCAGGTGCTGGAGGAGGATCGGATCATAAAGGTCTTGCGGATGTGGAGTCACTACGAATAGCACTAGCTCATAACCAACGATAGGAAGAGCACATGCTCACTGATATTGGCGAATACTTCGTAGGAGCTTACTTGCAGCTTTGTGAAGAGTGCGATGTCGTTGATTACAATGTACGATCACCGGGAGGGGGACTTGCAGGACTCGGAGAACTAGACGTTTTGGGGTTCAACTTTAAAACCGATTCCGTTTTTCTATGCGAGGTTACTACACACATTCGGGGTCTGCTCTACAAAACCAAGGAAGAAACAGTCGAGCGTATTGCCAAAAAACACCAAAGGCAACAAGAGTACGCGGAAAACTTTCTGAGCAATTTCGAGACTGTTCATTATCAGTTCTGGTCCCCTGTTGTACCAAAGGGCTATATCACGGAAAATTTGGCAAACATTGAAAGCATGGAGTTGATAAGGAACGCTGAATACAAAAGGCGGGTTGAGCAACTTCAAGCAAAAGCTGCAACTGA
>CALMWA010000265.1 GCA_937873125.1 uncultured Actinomycetes bacterium
TCGGACGTGAGCGTACAGGCCCCGCCGAACCTTGCGGACGGCGGCGACCGTTCGTACGCTCGGTACATAGACGCCGGCATCGACGACTGGGGCGGCGTCTCGCCCGTTACCCCGGATCACGTCAACCCTGAACGCCCCTGGCCGCACCTCGAAGAGCTGGAGCGCGCCACGGAGGAGAAGGGCTACCTTCTCCTGCAACGGCTCGCGGTGCGTCCAGCCTTCGCCGCCGACGCCGAACGGTGGGTGGACGAGAGCCTCCGCTCGTTGGTGTGGGCCGGCATTGACGCCGAGGGGCTCGCCCGCGTGGAAACATGGTCTCCGGGCACCACCGAGAGCGTGCCGAAAAAGACCGTGTCTGAAGTCCGCGGCGCAAGACCCTCGAAGATGCGTCGCGAGTTCACCCGGGCGCTCGCCGGGGCCGGAAAGCGGGACCTCTCCGAAGAGGAGATAGCACTCCTGTTCACCGCTCGCGGCACGGAGATGGCGGAACTCTGCCGCACCGCCGACGAACTACGGCGCGAGGTCAACGGCGACGAGGTCTCCTACGTCATCAACCGGAACATCAACTACACCAACTTGTGCTATTTCCGGTGCCGCTTCTGCGCGTTCTCTAAGGGACCGAAGTCACTCAACCTGCGCGGAGACCCGTACTTGCTCGACACCTCCGAGGTCGCGCGACGAGCGCGCGAGGCGTGGGAGAAGGGCGCGACCGAGGTGTGCATGGTCGGCGGCATCCACGGCAGCTTCACGGGCCAGAACTACATAGATTACTTGCGGGCCGTAAAAGACGAAGTGCCGGAGATGCACGTCCACGCCTTCACGCCGCTGGAAGTCTTCCAGGGCGCAAGTACGTTGGGGATCTCCGTGGAGGAATTCCTTGAGGAGTTAAAAGAGGCCGGGCTCGGGACGTTGCCGGGGACGGCGGCGGAGGTATTGGACGACGACATCCGGGCCATCATCTGCCCGGACAAGATCAACACCGAGCAGTGGGCCGACGTGATGCGAGCCGCGCACGCCGTCGGTTTGCGGGCGACGACCACGATCATGTTCGGCCACGTGGACGGTCCCATCAACTGGGCGCGGCACCTCATGGTCCTGCGCGACGTCCAGGCTGAGACCGGCGGCTTCACGGAGTTCGTGCCGCTGCCGTTCGTCCACATGGGCGCGCCACTCTATTTGCAGGGGCGCAGCCGCAAGGGACCGACCTTCGCCGAGACCGTCAAGATGCACGCGGTCGGTCGCATAGCTCTGCATGGCTACATAGACAACGTACAGGTCAGTTGGGTGAAGCTCGGCGAAGAGGGCGCGAAGCTGTGCCTGCAAGCCGGCTGCAACGACCTCGGCGGCACGCTTATGAACGAGAGCATCTCGCGCGCGGCGGGCGCCAGCCACGGCCAGGAGATGCTGCCGGAGGAACTCGAACGCATGATCCTCGACATAGGCCGCACCCCCCGTCGGCGCAACACTTTGTACGGCGCGCCGCAGCGCCTCTACACGGCGGGCTAGCGGACCCGCCCCCCGCCGCCGCGCCGGCGCAGGACGACGTAGAGAGCGACCGCAAGGCCGATCACGAGCATCGCCAGCATCCCGCTGAGGAAGACGAGCGCCGTGTTGGCGACGCTGCCGCCGGCCTCTTCAGGCTCCCCGGAACCGCTGTCCGGGATGGACCCTGATTCCGCGTTGCCTTCGTCGGGCTCCTTCGCGCTCGTGGTCTCCTCCGCGCCCGTCACGTTCACGCTGAACTCGATGGGGAACTCGTCGTTCGCGAAGTCGCCCTCGCCGGCGCACCCGTAGGTTTCCAGCTTCAGGAAGAGCTCCTCGGTGCCCTCCGGCACCTCGAAGGGGTCTATGGCTTTGATCTGGGCGACGTTCGCCAGTTCGCCGCCGATGTCGGCGTCCGCGACGCTGGTGTCGTCCCGGTCGGTGATGTCGAGGACGGGACATAAGCTGTCTTCGAGGTCCGTGCGAGCTTCCCGGATCAACTCCGCCTCCACCGTCTGCCCCTCTTCGACCTCGAAACGGTAATAGTTGGTCTCGAAGCCGAGCACCGTGTCCGTATAGCTCACGCCGGGCTCTATGGTCTCTGCGTCCATCGGGGTCGGGGCACCGGTCGCCTGCTGCCCCTGAGCCACGAACGCCCGCGCCTCCCGCGAGGAGATGGTCTCAAGCTCCTCGACCAACTCCTCGGAGTTGTCGGCGCTGCGATACGTCCCCCCGGTCGTCTCGGCAATGCACCGGAGCTGGTCCTGCGCCTGCCGGTTGCTCTGGATGAAGAACCCGACAGTCTCGATCTTCACGTCTATGCCCTGCGCCACCAGGTCTCGGGCCACCTCACACGGCGGCGGCGGGGCGCAAGTATCCTCGCCGTCGGAGACGAGGACGATGGTGCGCGGCCCCTCCGGGGGAAGGTCGTTCGCCGCCTGCTGAAGCGAGTATCCGATAGGCGTGAAGCCCTTCGCCTCGAAGCTCGCGATAGTCTGCTTCATCGCCGCAGGGTCGAGCGGCTCGATGGGCTGTATAAGCTCGGTATCCTCACAGCCGCGAGCCCGGTCCGTGTTGGGGACCCGGTGGCCGTAGACGCGAAGCCCCACCGGCGTCCCCTCGGGTAGCGCGTCCACCACGCCGTTCAGCGCTTGTTTCGCGCCGTCTATGAGCGGCACACCGTTGTCATCCTTCTCTTTCATGGAGCCCGAAGCATCCATGATGAGCAGCAACGCCCCGTCCACCTGCTCCTGCTGCGCGTGGGCTTTGCGCTCTTCCGCTACAACCAGCACGACTCCAAGGACGAGTACGAACCCCCCACCCCACAACACCGACGAGCGAAGCGTTCCGACGACAAGTAAACGAACCAGGCGAAAAAGCGCGGCAATTGTTCGTAGCAGCAAGAGCTGATCCTCTCCATATGCTTCAACGACGGACGTGCCTGCAAGCATATAATAGCAACACGCCCGACAAGTCAAGTATGCGTAGGCCTCGTATACGAGTTCGGGCCTCCGTCTCGGAGAACCTCGTTCAGTCTCGGTAGGAGATCAGGTCTTCCAGCGGAAGGCGGTCGCGGCGTTTGGGGGGATCTCCCTCAGCGTAACCGAGCGTGAGGAGGGCGTGCGGGATGAGCTTCGGATCCAACCCCAGCGCCTCGTTGACTGTCTCCGGGGTAAAGAGCGGGGCGCACATCCATCCGGCGTCCAGGCCCAGTTCGTAGGCGGCAAGCAGCGCATTCTGCGCCGCTGCGCCTAGGCTCTGCACGGCCATCGTAGTCTCGCTCTCCTGGCGCGCGGCGTCGGGGTAGTCGTCCAGGTCTTCGAGGTAGAGGCACAGCAGTATGAGTACCGGGGCGTCGAGGAGCCGGCGGCGTGAACCTTCTAGCCGCCGCTCCACGACCTCCGGCCCCTGGCCATCCATCTGTAGATTATTGCGCCACTCCTCCCCCATCGCGTCCGCGAGGCGGCTCTTCGTCTCCTCTCCCGTGACAATGGCGAACCGCCACGGCTGGCGGCCATGCGGTGAGGGCGCCCATCGGGCGGCCTCCAGAATGCGCTCGACGGCATCATCCGGTACGGCTTTCGGCAAATAACGGCGGACGGAGCGGCGGCCCCGCATGGTGTCGAGCAGCGACGACTCCGGCTCTTGAGCGTCCAGTGCTCCCCAGGATGCTGCCTTCTCCGGACGGATCACGATAACCGGGTTATCCTCGATCCGCATGCTCTCGTACTGCTGGTACTTGCCCCGCAGCAACCTGACGGCGGCGGCCTGCTCCGGCTCTCCAGGCTCCAGAAGCTCCGCGCTCCCGCGCACCATGACGAAGCCCAGAAAGCTCCAGTCCTCGGCGTAGCGGTCGGCGATGAGCGCGACCTTCGGGTTCTCCAGGATGTTCCTCACACGCTTCAGACGCTCCGGCGGCACGTCTTTGGGCTTCTCGTCCAGGGCGATGTAAATGGAGCCGGGAGTGTATGCGAAGCAGACCGGGACCGCATACGGTTCACCGGAGGCGTCGGCCGTTGCGAGGCGGGCGACGCGCTGGCGAACGAGAAAAGCGGCCTCGTCGGTGCCCAGAGTAGCGGAACGAGCTTTCAAGCGCCCACCACGTCGCAGACCCTGGGCGCGACCTCGGAGGCGAACAGTCGCAGGTTTTCGAGTGCCTGCTCGTGGGTGACGCCGGGCAGCCGGCCCCAGAAGCAGAAGTGGTCGAAGGGAGCCTCCCGGTAAAGTCCGATCAGCCCATCCGCCACCTCATCTGGCGTCCCGACCAGGTACCGCTCCCACGGCAGATCCGCCTCCCGGATAGGTTCCGGCCGGGGCTTCTCCCGGTCCGTCCCCCACTCGGCGTAGCGGGTTCTCTGGTAGGCGATGGCGGGAGCAACTATCTCCCGAGCCCGGCCCGCGTCCTCATGGACGAACGCCACACCGGATGCCACGTACGGGAACTCCTCCCCCTCTCGCCCGTGCCGCGCGAGCGCCTTCTGTACTTTCCGGTACGTCTCCCCGAAGTCGCCCCCGCCCGCCGAGGCCAGGAAACCGTCGGCCAGCCGGGCGGCGCGGTCTATAGCCGGGTCCGCGAAGGCGCCGATGTAGATCGGGAGTTTCCCGGACGGCCGCGGTTCGAAGGGCAAGTCGTCGAAGCGCCAGCGCTTGCCCTCATAGCCCGTGCGCCCCTCCTCGAAGGCGTGCCGAATCACCTCGACGCCCTCCTCGAAGAGCGAGGGCCGATTCCTGCGGTTGTAGCCCAGAACCTCGAACTCGTGCTGAACGTAGCCCTGCCCAACCCCGAGGGTAAAACGGCCACCTGAGATAAGATCCAGGACCGCCGCATCCTCCGCGACGCGCAGGGGGTGATGCATCGGCAGGAGCAATACGTTCGTCCCTATCCGCATCGTCGTGGTGCGGGCGGCTATCGCGGCGGCGACGACGAGCGGCGACGGTAGATACCCGTCGTCCACGAAGTGATGCTCCGAGAGCCAGACGCCCGTGAATCCGAGACGCTCGCCCTCCTCGATCTCCTCCAGGCACTCCGCGTAGAACCGCGCATAATTATCCGGAGGCAGCTTCTGCCGGAAGTCGTACCAGAGCCCGAATGTCGGTCCAGCGCCATTGCGTATAGTCAAAACGTCTCCTTTACCGGTACTTAACTTACTGTCCGTACTCGAGATAATCTTGCATTCTCTTGGAATACTCATCAATGCTGCAAAATGCAGTCGGCGCCAACGCAAAATTGAGTCCTAGACTCATGGCGCACCTTCTGAGATTCAGATCATCCGTCACAAATATGTCAGCAGCGACTCTCAGAGCTGCGTAAACTATCTCAAGGTCTTCGGAAGGAATTATCGTATCTCTGACAAATCTGTCTAGGCGAGCAGGGCCTCCATCGGATCCTATAGACTCAAGGTCACCTCTATATTCACCGAACACAATTGGGTAAGGTAGGATGACTATCCTACAGTCCTCTAGCATTTGACAGAATTCATTGCATAGATTTTCATAAGATGTACGCTGCTGACTCAATGCTCTAAGTCCCTCTAGATGCTGAAGAGCTTTCTCCAGTTCTTCGGCCCCATATGATCTCGTCATTTCTTCGAGGCCATCGATGCCAACCTCAGCTTCGAGAATCTGGTTTATCCAAAAAGATGCCCGAGAAGTGTCTCCGTTGTGGAATTTGTCAGCGAGTGTTGCAAGAGGAGTCGGATCATCTTGTTGCTTGAGATGGGATTGCGCCCATCTTCCCCGACCTTCATCTGGCTTTTTACCTCCAATTCCTCGAAACGCCATGTATGCTTCGAAGATACACTTTTCGAAGGTAAAGCGGCTTCCAACAGAGCTATTCATATACTCAGGAAGTTTATTTCTATTGCGATACGTAGGGAAAGCTTTAAGCAGGACGTTGGTGTCCAGGAAAACAATGGGATGCTCGGCCTTCTTATAATCAGGAGCCATGCCTTTATTTTAGTGCCGTAGGAGAAGAACGGCGAGGAACTAAGACAGGAGCAGACGAGCGCCGACGAAGATTAGCATGCAGGAGAGGATTATCTTGAGCGGCCGGCCAGGTAGCCACGGCGCGACGCGGGCGCCTATCAGAACGCCGGGGACGCTGCCGAGAAGCAGGGTTCCGGCGAGCCCGAAATCCACGTTCCCCTGCGTCATGTGCGCTATACCGACGACGAGCGAGAGCACGGTGGCGTGGGCGATGTCGGTGCCGACTATGATGGCCGGGGCTATGGGATACAAGAGCAGCAGGATGACGGCCATTACGCTGCCGGACCCTATCGACGTGAGACCGACTAGGTAGCCACCGAACGCTCCGAAGACGATGGTGTAGGCGCGGCGCCGGAAGCTCATCGGGGACTTGCCGTCCCAGACGCCGGGCTTCGGGAAGTCGCCGCCGACGCCCCGGTCGGACATAAAGAACTCGCGGTAGATCAGTGAAGCCCCGACCAGCACCAGGGTTGCGGCTATGACGGTGATCATGATCGACTTGACCGTCTCCGGGTCGAAGGCGCCCTCGATCCACTCCAGGGTAGCTACCCCAAGCAGACCCGCCGGGATGCTCCCGAGGCCGAGAAAGATAGCCACTTCCAGGTTGACCGACCGCTGCCGGTAGTGCTGCACCGATCCGGTAAGCTTCGTGACGGTCGCGTAGACCATATCCGTCCCGACGGCGGTAGGCGCGGGGACCCCCATGACCGCCACCAGGAACGGCGTCATAAGAGAGCCGCCCCCGACTCCCGTGAGACCTACCAGAAAACCGACCAGCAGGCCGAACAGGGCGGGGGCGGGATCTATCATTACGCCCGGTCGAACACCCTGGCAGGCCGCACGTAGCCGAGCTGCTCCAGGTACTCGATGACCCGGCGCGCGCTCTCGGCTGGCTCCTCTTCGTTGGTCTTGATGTGAAGCTCCGGCGAGGTGGGAGCCTCGTAGGGGTCTGAGACGCCGGTGAACTGCGGGATCTCACCGGAGTAAGCCTTCGCGTAGAGGCCCTTCACGTCCCGCTCGGCGCAGACTTCCAGCGGAGCGTCCACGAAGACCTCTATAAAGTCCTCGCCGATCTCGCGCCGCACCTGATCCCGGACCGCCCTAAACGGCGAGATGGCCGAGACGATCACGCCGACGCCGTTGCGCGTCAACAGGTCCGCCACGAACCCGATGCGGAGGACATTCGTGTCGCGGTCCTCCCGCGAGAAACCGAGACCTTTCGATAGGTTCGTCCGTACGATGTCACCGTCCAGCACCTCTATGCCACCCTGCCGCTCGCGCAGCTCGTGCTCCACGATCTCGGCTATAGTCGTCTTCCCCGCCCCGGATAGCCCGGTGAACCACAGCGTGAACCCGCGACCATACCTCGTTCCGTTCTCCATCTTCAAATGCTCCTTTTCTTGAGACTTACTTACGCTTACTCCGCGAAATTACGCGGCTGCTTTATGATTTTTTCCTCATCGCGCAACCCATTGATGAGAACCTCCACGACCTCCGGCCGCGAGAACTCCGGCGGCGGGTACTCGCCCTTCGCCAGCATCTCCCGCACCTTCGTCCCGGACAGGAAAACGTGATTCTCTTTATCGTGCGGGCAGGTCTTCGTAGTACCCATGCCCTCGCAGGCCTTGCAGAAGAACGAATGCTCGAACATGAGCGGCGTGATGTCCAGATCCTCCGCCGGGAACTCGTCGAAGATGTGCTGCGCGTCGTAGGTGCCATAGTAGCTGCCCACGCCCGCGTGGTCTCGTCCGACGATGAAGTGCGTGCAACCGTAGTTCTTGCGGCACATTGCGTGGAAGATGGCCTCTCGCGGCCCCGCGTAACGCATCGCCGCCGGGAATACCGCCAGCACGGTCCTATTTTTCGGATAGTAACGATCCAGGATCGTCTCGTAAGACTTCATCCGCACCGCCGCCGAGATGTCGTCGGACTTGGTCTCACCCACCAGCGGGTTGAGCAGCAGACCGTCCACGGTCTCCAGCGCGCTCTTCTGGATGTACTCGTGCGCCCGGTGGACCGGGTTCCTGGTCTGGAAGCCGACGACCCGCTTCCAGCCCTTCTCGGCGAACAGGGCGCGAAGCTCCGCCGGCTCGTAATAGTAGCCGGGGAACGGGCGCGGGTTCGGCTCGTCCTCGAGCAGCGTGACCTCGCCGCCGATGAGCACGTCGTCCTGCCGGTAAACGGCGGCGACGCCGGGATGCTCGCCGTCGGTGGTGCGATAGACGTCCTGGGCCTCGTGCTCCTTGTCGTAGGTGTAACGGTCCTCGACCGTCATCGTGGCGACCACGCGGCCGTCGCCGTCGGTCAGCGCAACCTCCTCGCCGTCCGACATATCATTTGCCTCTTCTTCGCTCACGGAGAGCGTTACGGGGATGCTCCACACCAGACCGTTAGCGAGGCGCATGCTGTCCACCACGGATTCGTAGTCCTCCCGGACCATGAAGCCCGATATCGGTGAGAAAACTCCGGTCGAGATCATCTCAAGGTCCGAGAGCGTCCTGGGACCGAGGCCGACCTTCTTGAAGCCCTCGGCCTGCTGCTTGCGCTCCTCGCGCTCGTCCTGCGGGGCGCGACGGTCCACCAACTCGCCCCCGTGCGGCGCTATAGCGGTGTACTCGGTCTTGATGGTCATCTACATACCTCCGAGGCAACGAGAACTCTTCCTGAATCGGACGCCGGCACGGACGCCGGCAAACGGCGCCACACCCGGCCGGCCAGCCCGGCGGCGCAGTGGTCCCAGGGACGCTCGCCCACTACCCAGAGCCTCAGCTCACCGGCGTATCCGCGAGAGATCTCCAGGAACCTCTCGTAGCTCATGCCGGCCTCTTCGAGACCTTCGCCCCAGTCCTCCCAGACGACCTCCGTGACAAAGCCCGCGTCACTGATGATCCGGGCGCCGTCCTCCGGGGATTCCTCCAGCAGGGAACGAGTCTCAGCCCTTAGCTCCGTTGGCTCCTCGGGCAGAGGCAGCCTTCTGCGCGCATCTTCCAAAGTTAGTACCTCACCGCTTCGTGTTCGACCGGGGCGCGATCCGTCCCGGCGTAGTTTTCGAGGTGCTCTTCGTAGTCTATGAAGAGCGGCGCTTCGGGATCGAAGGCCCGCTTCAGGCTCTTGAAGGCAACCCGCTTGTCCAAAGCGTCTAGCTTATCCAATGCCTCTGGCTTGTCAAGCTCCCGCAACTCCAGTTTTTCTCGCACGCTCTCGAACGCCGTGAGCCCTTCTTCGCTGCGGACTAGCACGCTTGAGTAACCGTCTGCGCTCCCGACGCTCCCGACGGAGATGTCCGCCGCGTGTCCCATGAAGTCCGCGCACTCGTCGCAGCCCTTCAAGGCCGCGCCGTGGAAGTCCCGGATCGGCTCCTCGAAAATACTCTCGCCTTCGAGGTCCTGCACGATCATCTTCCCGCGGATGATATCCACCCGGCCGACGTTTTCCAGGTCAACACCGCGCTTCGCCTGGATCTCCTCCAGCATGAGCTTCTCGTAGTTGAAGCTCTTCGTGCACAGCAGCGCGATGGTCAGCGTTATAGCCTCGACTTTCGACGTACCCCACGTCCACGGCCGCGCCTGCATGGCCTTGATGCCCTCGATCTCGCAAGGCGTCCCGACCACCGCGATCCTCGGGTTCGGCGGCAGATCGTACTCCTTGAAGTCCACATGCCCCAGGGCCAACGTCTGGTTGTAGAAGCTCCCGGCGCACTCGCGCACCTCTTCCGGCGTCCTCGCCAGGAAAGCCTCGCCCTTCCACCGCTCGGTCGCGCTCTCGCGGGCGACCAGCGCCCCGTCGATCTCCCCCGCTTCGAGCAGAGAAATGAGTAGCGCGCTTACGAAGCCACCGTCCTGCACGCCCTCTATCATCGGGTTCACGCGGGCCGTGTAGCTCTCCTCGACCTTACCGATCCCCTCGACGGAGTGATCCGCGCCCATGATCTTCCACGTGGACTCATACTGCAGTCCCCCGCGAGGGCAGAAGTCCCAGCACAGCGAGCAGCCCGTGCACATCTTCACCAGCTCCGGCAGGTCATCCGAGCCGATGCCGATGGAGTCTGTCGGACAGGCCGCAACGCACACCCCGCACTGAACGCAGCGGTCGGCGTCTATGACAGCCTTCTCCAGATCCCAGAACCATACCTTGCCGGGAGCCTCGTCGATGTCGTTCATCAACTCCCGAATATCGAACCCCGCCACTACTTACCACCCCCGTTGCGGGCAGGCTTCCTCAGTGTCTCCCGCAGCTCCTTGTTCTTCTTGCGCCGCGTCCACTCGTGGAACCGCTCGCCCTCGCGCTTCTCTTGCTTGAACTGCTCGAAGACGGCGACTAGAGCGTCCGGCACGTCGTCTGCGGGCTTCGCGCCCTCGACCCAGTCTATAAACGCCGCGTCCTTGCCCAAAGACCCGCCGAGCCCGATATCCACGCCCTCGACGATGGCGTCCTTCGTCTTCGCGGTCTCGCCGCGGAAACCGATGTCCCCGATCTGGGGCTGCGCGCAAGAGGCCGAGCAACCGGAGAAGTGCATCCGCACCGCCTCCTGCCCGACATCCCCGACACGCTCGTCCATCTCTTTGGCCCACTCGACCGCCCGAATCTTGGTCTCCACGATAGCGAACCGGCAGAACTCGCTCCCCGTGCAGGCGACCACGCCGCGCGAGAATGCTCCGGGGTTCGGCGAGAACCGCTCCAGCAGCGGCTCCGCCAGCAGATCGCCCAACCGCTCCTCCGGCACGCCGGTAATTACGAGGTTCTGGTCCGTGGCGAGCCGCACGTCCAAGCCGTACTCCTGCGCGAGCCGCCCGGCCTCCGCGAACTGCTCACCGCTCATCCGCCCGACCGGGACGTTCAGGCCCACGTAGTAGAGCCCCTCTTCCTTCTGTTCGTGTACCCCGATGTGATCCCCCCGGTAGTGCTTCGTCAGGTCCTCACCGGCGGGCGTCAGGTCGAAGGAGACTCGCTTCTCCAGTTCCTCCCGAAAGCCCTCCGGTCCGAGCTCCTGCACCAGGTAGCGCATCCGGGCCGTCCAGCGGTTCTCGCGGTTGCCGAGCTCCCCGAAGACCTGGGCGATGCCGCGCGTGATCTCCACGGCCTCCTCCGGTCGCACGAAGACATCAATATCCGAGGCCATCCTCGGCCCGTCGGAGAGCCCACCGCCGACCCGCAGGTTGAAGCCGACCGTTCCGTCTTCGAGGCGGGCGGGGAGCATACCGATGTCGTTGATCTCCGCCTGCGCGCAGTCCTCCGTGCAGCCCGTTACGCTGATCTTGAACTTCCTCGGCAAGTTCGCGTAGTCGCGGTTGCCGGTGAAGTAGTCCGAGATGGCCTGCGCCACCGGATACGCGTCTATGACCTCATCGTGGCCGAGCCCGGAGACCGGACAAGACAACACGTTGCGCGCCGAGTCGCCACACGCCTGCACGGTCGTCATGCCGACCTCTTCGAGCCTCTCCCATATCTTCGGGATGTCAGCCATCTTCACCCAGTGAAGCTGAACGTCCTGGCGCGTGGTGATGTCCAGGAAGTTGTTGCCGAAGTGCGGGTTCGGGTACGGCCCGTTCGCGAAGTCCACCGCTATCTGACCGATGGTCCGGGTCTGCTCCGGCGTCAGCACGCCACCAGGGATCTTGATGCGGATCATGAAAGCGTCCCCGCCCTGCTTCTGCGGATACACCCCGACCCACTTGAGCCGCTCGACCTCGCCGTGGACCTCGCCCATCGCCGCGAAATCTTTAGAATAAGTGTCGATGATCGCCTGCTGCACCTCCAGGGGGTGCCGCTCCAGCTTTATCTTCTCGACCCGGTTTAGATTCTGATCTTCTCTAAGTGTCTGCACGACGTACTCTGCCTCCCGCAATGTGGATACCGCATTCGGTCTTGTCCGAGTCTGCCCAGCGTCCGGCCCTGGGGTCCTCCCCCGGCGCGACCGGACGGGTACAAGGCTCGCACCCGATGCTCCTGTATCCCATGCTCAACAGCGGGTTGAGCGGTACATCATACTCATGCACGTAGGCTTCTACGTCGTCGGCGCTCCACCCGGCGAGAGGAGCGATCTTCGCAACCCCGAAGAAGTCGTCTTGACCCAGCACCGGCGTATCCGCGCGCTGCGGCGTCTGATCCCGCCGGATTCCCGTCACCCAGGCGTCGTAATCGCGCAGATACCTCTTCTGCGGCTCTACCTTGCGGACCTCGCAACAGATATCCGGCTTGCAGCTCCAGAGTTCCGGCCCGTACCGCTCGACCTGCTCCTCCAGCGAGAGCCCCGGCGTCAGTACGTTAAGCGGCACCCGGTAACGCTCCATGATCTCCTCGCGGAAAGCCACCGTCTCCTCGAAGAGAAAGCCCGTATCGAGCGTAAAAGCCGGCACCCGGTCGGTTATGCGCGAGAGCATGTCCAGAAGAACCATTCCCTCCGGACCGCCGAACGACACAGAGAGCGTTAGCCGCTCCCCATAACGGTCCACCGCCCACCGGAGTACATCCTGCGGCGTCGCGGCCTCCGGACTCTCCTCTATGTCTGGTATCTCGTGGTCGCTCACAACCACACCGTTATGTCCCGTTTCAAAAGCTTTATGCATCTCGCTCCTTCTTCGGAAAGAGAAAAGGTTGTCTAAAATCTGGAAAGAGAATTAGCTACAGTAGCGAACGCTACATCGAATACACATCGCAGGAGCACACAGACCTAGCTGCGTGGACACCTTGCGCTTTGTTCTGGTACTCATAGGGCCAGATGTTAAGAAACTTTAACCCCATCGTCAATAGTAAATCCGATGTTTTTTGTCGGGTTTGAGTAAAATCCGAGTAAATTCCGGGTTTCCGGGCTGATTCCGGGGTATTTGCGACACCCTGCCTCTGAGCACGGGAACAACACGGGAGCATTGCAAACTACCGGAACATGTCGCGTTCCGGCGGCATCAGGAGGTCACGGGCGCTGCTAGATGCGCTACCCGGAACGTGTTCGTACTCGTAGCCGCGCACGATGGCGGCGGGGATTCCTTCGGTCTTGCCCATTACCAGCTCGGCGGCCCCGGCCAGCTCGTCGGCGACGGCGAGGACGCTCGCATCCATCGGGTAGCCGTGCGGGTCGTTCTGTCCCCGGTAGTCGGCGAGTGGGTCCATCCCCGCCACCCCGATGGCGATGTCGGTGATGCCGTGGCGCCACGCCCGTCCGAAAGAGTCCGAGATCACGACGGCCACCTCCACGCCGAGGCGGGCGGCCATCGCATCGCGCAGCTTCCGGGCGGAGACGTCGGAGTCCAGGGGCAGGAGGCAGACGGTGTCTTCGCCGGGGACGTTCGAGGCATCCACGCCGGCGTTCGCGCAGACAAAGCCGTGGCGCGTCTCGGAGATGATGATGCCGCGGTCCATTCGGACGATGCGCCGGCTCTCGCGCAGGACCACTTCGATCTGGCGGGGGTCCTTCCCGTACTCGGAGGCGTAGCTCTTCGCGAGCGTGGACGGTTCGACGGTGGCGAGATCCACCAGCCGCCCTTCAGCCTTGCTCACGACCTTGTGGGTTACAACCAGCACGTCGCCGGGGTGGAGATCACTCCTTGCAGCGTCAGCGAGGATGGCTATCAGGTCGTCGCCGGGTCGAACCTCCGGGACGCCTTCGACGGGCAGAATCTGGACACCTTTCAAACCTGATGGCCTTTCTCCCGCAGTTCCCGGAAGTTGTCGGCGGTGTCGAGGTCGAAGGCCAGGTGCGGCCGTTCGCAGATCTCGATAGGGATACCGTGCTCCACCGCCGCCCGGACGTGTGCGTCATAGCTCCCCTCACCGAAGAGGAACGGCAGGGCGTCCGGTGGAGTCATCAGCAGCGCGTTTGTACCAGCCCGGTTGGCGTCCGGGGAGATCACAGCCGACGGCGCGTCCCCACTGCTCTCGATCACGGCCCGCACGTCTTCTTGATCCAGCAGCGGCAGGTCCGCCGGTAGGACAAGAAGCGACGTTGCGCCCTTGTCCATCGCCCACTTTCGTCCCTCGTCCAGGGCCGGGTTGAGACCCCGGCTCTCCTGGGTTACGGGCGTCGCGCCGTGGTCGGCGGCGGTGTGCAGGACGACCGGGTCCGGGCTGACGACGGCTACCTCGCTAACGTCGGCTTCATGCAAGGCCCGGATGACGCGGCCCATCATGTACAGGGTGAGGCCCGCGCGGGCTCCGGGGTTCAGAATCGGGCTGAGGCGGCTCTTCGTCCCCCAGAGATCCTTGACCGGTACGACGGCGAATACGCTCAACGCTCCGCTAGCTTCGCCCGGCGAGCTTCGCGCCGAAATCCAGCACCTCGCGCGCCAGGCGCGTCCGGTCTTCGGCGTCGCGCATTACGGCCTCGGTCTCCAGGACCCGCACTCCGAGAGCCTCGATCTCGGCCCGCTCGGCTGTGTCCACGAGGTCCACCACCATCCCGTCGATGAGCCCCTCGTAGATCCGAGCGACCCCCGTCGCGGAGGACTCGTGTCCGAGCGAGGAGAGCATCCTATCGGCTGGTCCCTTGAGCGCCCGCCCCCCGATGATCGGGCTGACGGCGACCTTCGGCGCGGGGGAGGCTTCGAGAGCCTTCCGCATCCCCGGCACGGCGAGCACCGGCCAGATGCTCACTATAGGGTTGGACGGACACAGCAAGATCAGGTCTGCTCCGGCCAGAGCCACCGAGACACTCTCCGTAATCTGCGCGTCTTCTATCCCCCGCAGCTCTACACCGCGCACGTCGTCCTTCTGCCCACGCCGCACGAAGTACACCTGAAACTCCATCGGCCCTTCCTGAGTATCCAGGATCGTCGCGACGGGCTCGTCGCACATCGGAAGAATACGGGCGCGGGCGCCGAGCGCCTCCACGAGCCCGGCCGTCACCTCGGTCAGCGAGGCGCCTTCGCGCAGCCGGTTGGTACGCAGGATGTGGGTTGCAAGGTCCTTGTCCCCGAGCTTGAACCAGCAGTCTTCGCCGTAGACCGAGATCATGCCCAGCGAGTTAAAAGATTCTTTCCTGACGCCCCAGCCCGTAACCGGGTTGGCGAAGTCCGCGAGCGTGTACATCACGGTGTCCAGGTCCGGGCAGATCCGCAGTCCCCAGAGATCGAAATCGTCGGCGGTGTTCACGACCACCGTCAGGTCCCCGTCCGGGAGCGCATCCTGCAGCCCGGCGGCGAGTTTCGCCCCGCCGACGCCACCGGCGAGCGCGACCACCTTCATAGAATGTCCTCTAGTAAACCCGTCGAAAGCATCAGCCTGCTATCTTAGCATCGTGGAGATACTGGTCGCCGAACCTTTCGAGAATCCCGAGGACGGCTTCGGCCTACAGCAGGCCGTCCTCGAAGAGGTCGTCCGAGAAACCCGCGGTCCGACCGCCCTCATATGGTCCTCTGAACGCTACGTCGGCGCGACACGCCTGGAGACCCGGCGGTCGGGCTTCGGAGAAGCGGTTCGGCTGGCCGAGAAGGCCGGGTTTCCAGTCATGGTCCGCAACTCCGGCGGCGGAGCCGTGGCGGCGAACCGGGGCAGCCTCTCTTTCTCACTCACCTACCCGGTGGACGACCTGCGCCACGGTCTCTACGAACGGTACGCGGAGGGCGTGGACCTGGCGGCGGCGGCGCTGCAAAGAGTCGGCGTCGCGGCCGAAGGCGGCGAGGTCGAGGGTGAGTTCTGTCCCGGCGCTTACTCGGTTCGCTCCGGAGGGCCACTGGGTGTCAAGCACGCGGGGCTCGCCCAGAGGGTTACACGACGGGCGGCGCGGCTGGAGGCGCTCATAGTAGTCCGGCAGACTGCCGAGATCACGGACGTTTTGGAGAGCTTCTACGGCGCTCTAGGGCTGCCATTCCGGTCAGATAGCGTGGCCGATATGCCAGCCAGCGTTCCACAGGTAATAGAGGCGCTCACGGTTGAAGTGGGAAAGCGTTACGACGCTCTTGAAGGACGAATCCGCGAAACTACGCTCGAACGAGCCCGTGCTCTCCGTGGTTCCTGGAGAGCTGCTGCGGGGTAGCGGACTGACGCCCCCGAAGACCGGGCGAACACCCCAGACTTGCAACCCGGCACAATGACAGAGATAATTGATGCAACGCAGTGAACAAGATGCACTCGTTCGGAGGAGGGGGGAATGCATCCTATGCAGTCCAGAGGAATGCCGGCGGCTATGGACCGTCGCAGCTTTCTAAAGTTAAGCGCGGCGGGCCTTGCGGGTTTTGCCTTGCTAGGTCCTGCGGCAACAGGGGTGGTCCAGGCTCAGGTGGGTAGAGGACCGTCGCCGGGCTCCAGGCTGATGAAAGAGTTCGAAACCGCCGCCGCTGAGTACGGCGCGCCGGTGGGGCTCCTATTGGCTATGGGGTACGTCAACACCCGGTGGGAGATGCCGGACCCAGCGGCCAACGAGTACGAGAAAGGCAACCTTCACGGCTGGGGCTCGTACGGGATCATGGCGCTGGTAAAGAACCCTACTTCGGATACGTTGGGCGAAGCGTCCAGGCTCACCGGCATCCCGGAAGAGACGCTGAAGACCGACCGCGCCGCGAACATCCGGGGCGGGGCGGCACTGCTTGCCACCTCCATCGGTCGCGAGAAGCCCCAGGAGTTGCGGGGCTTCTTCGGAGCGGTCGCCGGCAGGGGCAAGGCCGGCGGCAAGAACTACAAGGCCGTGGCCGGAGTCGGCGGGGGCGAGTTGTACGCGGAGCAAGTCTTCGAGGCACTTCAGAACGGCGCCTCCGAGACGACGAGGTCCGGCGAGAGGATCTCGCTCGCCGCCCGCAGTCTCAACGAGCGGATAGGAGGTCGCTGATGCCGAGAAAGCCGCCCGTCGTGTGGTATCCGGCCCACTCCAGCAACTACACTAGCGCGAACCGTCCGCGGTCGCACCGTATAAACCGCGTGGTCATTCACGTCACCCAGGGGTCGTGGTCGAGCGCGGTCAACTGGTTCCAGAACCCCGCCGCCGGGGTCTCGGCCCACTACACGATCCGGTCTCGCGACGGCAAGATCGCGCAGTCCGTAAGCGATATCAATATCGGCTATCACGCGGGCAACTGGAACTACAATCAGCACTCCATCGGGATCGAGCACGAAGGCTACATCAGCAACAAGAGCTGGTTCACCCCGGAGATGTACCGTTCCTCGGCGCGTCTGACGGCTCACCTGTGCCGCCGCTATGGAATTCCCATCAACCGCCGGCACATTATCGGCCACAACGAAGTGCCGGGCGCGGATCACACGGACCCCGGCCGATGGTGGTGGTGGAGCTACTACATGAGGCGTGTGCGCCACTTCGCCAACCGCTAGAGAAACGTATCCGTCGCTTCGGACGGTTACCTCAAGGCAGTGTAGAGTTGCGGAGTGTCCGAATTCGTCTTTAACGCCTTCGTCACGCTGCTGGTGGTCATAGATCCTCTGGGGCTGGCCCCCATCTTCGCGGCGCTCACCCGCGGTTTCTCGGAACACCAGAAGCGCGAGTCGGCGATCCGGGGTACGGCCTTGGGCGCGGCGATATTGCTGGTCTTCGCGGTGGTGGGCAATGCTCTGTTGGGGGCTCTTGGCATCGGGTTGCCGGCGTTCAGGATCGCCGGTGGGATACTGCTGTTTCTGTTGGCGCTGGATATGATCTTCGCCCGCCCGTCCGGGATGCGCTCTTCGACGGTGCGCGAGCAGGAGGAGGAATCTTACCAGCAAGATATCTCCGTCTTCCCGCTCGCCATACCCCTGATTGCCGGGCCTGGCGGCATCACGACGGTACTCCTCTACACTGGCGGTGGTCCGACACAACTCGGCCTGTTCCTGACGGTTCTGCTGGTGGTGCTGGTCCTCACCCTGATCTCCCTGCTCCTCGCTCCTCGTATCATGCAACTCTTCGGTGAGACGGGCGCGAACGTCCTCTCCCGCGTGCTCGGCGTCCTCCTCGCCGCCCTCGCCGTCCAGTTCGTAATCGACGGTATCCGCACGAGCCTGACCTAGTCCGGCGTTTATACTCTCCGCATGGAGCCCGGACCCATAGTGATCGTCGGCGGAGTCACGTCCTGGCCGCGCCGTTACGCTGCGCTGGCCCGAACGCTGCGCGAGCTCTCCGGCTCGGAGGTGTACGTCGCGAAGCTCACGCCGCTCGACTGGCTCCTCGGGAGCGTCCGGGGCTTCGGACAACTCGTCTTCGAGATCGCGACGACCGTGGACCGGGCTTTGCTGGAGAGCGGCTCGAAGAAGGCCGTGCTCGTCGGCCACTCGGCCGGCGGCGTCGCCTGCCGCGTCTACCTCGGCGGCGACCCGCCCTACGGCGGCCGGCGCTACTCGGGACACCGGCGGGTCTCGCACCTAATCACCCTCGGAAGCCCGCACAACGTCCCGGATCGCAACGCGAACAGCAAGAGCCTCGCCCCGATCACACGCGTCAACGACCTCTTTCCCGGCAGCCTGCACGCGTCCGCCAGCCTGGGCTACCTATCCGTGGCCGGAAGCGCCGCCGACGGAGCTTTCTCAGCGCGAACCCGCAAGCGGTACGAGCGCTTCACGGACGACGGGCGGATCGCCGGAGACGGGGTCGTGCCGGTCGAGGCGGCTCTCCTGCCGGGCGCCGGGTCCGTGGTGCTCGACGATGTCTATCATGGCCCGCCGCTCGGGCGGTGGTACGGCTCGGATCTTGAGACGGTCGAGCGGTGGTGGCCCCAGGAACTCCGTGTGGGCTCTTCCCTTGTGCAGGAGCGGCGTGCGTAGTACGTTTGGCGTGCTCCGGCCCGTCGAGAGAGGCGAAAGTGCCGTCTGAGAAGCCCGACAAGAGAGACAGCAAGTATCCCTGGGATGTCCGGGGCGCGAGCGCGGACGCCCTGCGGGGGGCGATGTCGCACTTCCCTACCGGCGTTACGGTCGTCACCAGCGGCCGCGAGGAGCGGGCCGAAGGCATGACGGCCAACGCGGTGCTCTCGGTCTCCCTCGACCCGCTGTTGTTCCTGGTGAGCGTCCACAAGGACGCCCGGCTCAACCCGCGGATACAGGAAGAGAAGGCGTTCGCCGTCAACGTCCTCGCCGACGACCAGGAGGGGCTCTCCAGGCTCTTCTCCTCGCCCGAGAGGTCGAGCGGACCTCGGGCGGTCCACTCTCTGGGCGGCGGATACGGGACGGTCGGGGCGCCGCTGGCGGCGGGCGCCATCGCGGCCATCGAGTGCGAGCTGGAGACAGTCTACGCCGGTGGCGATCACGACCTCTTTCTCGGGCGGGTCGTCGAGGTGCGGCTGGGCGACACCCGCAAGGGACCGCTGGTATTTCACGAGGGCCGCTACCCGACGCTGAAGGCCGACTCCGGCCCCGGAGATTCCGGGGCGTTCGTCGACTCGGTGCGCGGCTTCGACGCCCGCATGGGCCGCATCAAAGACCGCAGGCGCGGTTAGTGTTCCGGAAGGATCTCCTCTCGATAGTCCGGGCCAGCCCCTCGGATGACGAAGGTCTCTCACTTATAGAGGGAACGGAGGAGGACGGTTGGATCCTGCACGGCGCCCTCCATTCGCCGGAGAGCGGGGAGACCTTCCCGGTTCGGAACGGCTACCTCGACCTCCTGAGACGAAGGACCGGCGCCGACAACATCGCCAACCTCACCAACTTCCTCCCCGGCGCCGGGCGCGGCTACGAGCCGCTCTGGCGCGTCCGCTCTCTCACGCTCTTGACCGGCGAATCTTTCCCGAACGAGCGCGAGCTAGGGATCATATCGGACCTGGCGCGAGTGGAACGCGGCGGTCGCTACCTGGACCTGGGATGCTCCGCTGGCCTCTACACGCGAAGCATCGCCACCGATCTCGGCGACGGCGGAGAAGTGCTCGGCATAGACATCTCCCCCTCGATGCTCGGCGAGGCCGCGCGACGTATCAGGAAGTCCCGCGCCGGGCGCGCCTCGCTCGCCCGCGCCGACGCCGAGGACCTCCCGTTCGCGGATGAATCGTTCTCGGGAGCAGTCTGCGGTGGTTCGCTGAACGAGTTCGGAGATGCCAGCCGGGTACTGCGTGAGACCCGGCGAGTCCTCGAACCCGGAGGCCGCCTCGCCATCATGGGCATCCTGCGCGCCACCACCCCGAACGGGCGGCGGCTGCAACGCTTTCTCTCCACCGGCGGCATCAAGTTCTTCGACCCGGACGAGATACGCAGCATGCTCACGCACGCGGGCTTCGACCCCGATCCGCTACAGGTCCACGGCGCCGTCTTCTTCGCCGGCGCTACCCGCCGCTGATTCGACGCCGGGTCTCCGGGGCCCTTCAGCCAGCGCTCGCCGTCGTCAGGGCGCCTTTCTCGCCCAGGGCCGTCTGGGCAGCCGCCAGCCGCGCGACCGGGACACGGTACGGCGAGCAGGAGACGTAGTCGAGGCCCGTCTCGTGGAAGAATTGGATGGTCTCGGGGTCTCCGCCGTGCTCCCCGCAGATGCCCAGCTTCAGGTCGGGGTTCGTCTCCCGGCCCTTCTTGCGGGCCATCGCGACCAGCCCGCCGACGCCGTCCTTGTCTATGGTCTCGAAGGGATTCTTTTCGAGGATGCCTTCCTGGAGGTAGCGGGCTAAGAAGCCGCTCTCGGCGTCGTCGCGGGAGAGGCCGCAGGTCGTCTGGGTCAGGTCGTTGGTGCCGAAGGAGAAGAAATCCGCCTCCTTGGCTATATCGTCGGCGACCATACAAGCTCGGGGCAGCTCGATCATGGTGCCGATGCGGACCGGGGCCTCGTCTCCGAGAGTCTCGCGTATCACGGCCTCGATCTCCCCTCGCGTCGTCGCGAGCTCGGTCCTGAAGCCGACCAGCGGAATCATGATTTCGACCTCCACCGATTGCCCACGCTCCCTCACGGCCTTCGCAGCCTCGGCGATGGCGCGGGCCTGCATCCGGTAGAGCCCCGGCCGGACGATCCCCAGTCGGCAGCCCCTCAAGCCCAGCATCGGGTTCGCCTCTTCGAGGTTCTCCACTACCCGAAGCTGACGACGTATCTCCGACTCCTCTTCGGATTC
>CALMWA010000266.1 GCA_937873125.1 uncultured Actinomycetes bacterium
GGCCTCACCGCCGCCAGCTCCCCTTCGTTGCGGACCACCCGGTAGCCGTCCTCGGCGGCGTCCTCGGCGACGGTCTGCCCGGCGTCGGGGCCCTCGGTGATCGGCTGGTCGTAGCGCGCGGCACCGCCACCCAGGAGCACGTCCACCCGGTTGTCTATGGACTGCTCGGCGATGGAGCCCGGACCACCGGCCGATTTACGATCCTGCGGGCAGGCCCCCATGTTCTGCGGCCCCTGGCACGAGCGGCTTGCGACGTGCGCCATCTGGGCGGCGGGCGTCGCGTCGGTGAGTTCGGAGGTGGCCACGTTTCCGGTCTTGAGGCCTTTGCTCTTGGCGAGCTCCAGTATTGTCGGGTGCAGGTCCCGGTCGTTGCGGTCGGTCGAGATGCGTCCGTCCACGGTCTTGGAGCCCGTGGACCAGGCGGTCGCCGTGGAGGCCGACTCCGGGGTGTAGTCCGGCTCGCCCGCCGCGGTGACGGAGTAGGTGGTCTTGTCGCCCGTGTAGCGCAGGGTGTCGAGCGCGAAGCGGCCATCGGCGCCCAGCTCGTAGTTGCGGGCGGCCGTGATCTGCTGCTCGTCCATGCCGTCGCCGATGAGCAGTATGACGTTCTTGGCCTTCTTGCCGCCCGACCCGCCGCTATCGTCGCCAGGCCTGGCGAAGCTCGAGCCCAGGGAAACGAAGCCCACCAGGACCACGGCCGCCAACGCCCCGAGCAGCGCGCTCAGCACCACCGGGCCCCGCATGCGGCCTCCCCCGCCGGCCGCCAATGAATCCTGTCTCAACCTTGGTTGTTCCGTCGATGCGCCGTGCATACTTTTCTCCTCTCGTTCCGGTAACCGGGGACAGCTCAGCATACTAGCGCAAGCCCCTCGCGAAAATGTTTCCGGTGGGTTAAACCCGTACTAAATCAATGTTCAACGCCCGATCCGCCGGCCTACGCCGTGTCGCGGACGAAGATGGCCCCCGCGAGCGCGGGACCCAGCGAGCAGGCCCTCCCGCGCTCGTCCTCTACGGTGACGACGCCGTTCAGAGCCCGCGCCTTCGTGACCTCCAGGATATCTGGTCACCGGGGATGAGCCCGCGTTCGCGGAGGTAAGCCAGCGCGGCGGCCTCGTCGCCCTCCACCCGGCAGACGACGACGCGCTCCCCGGACTCGCGGAGCTCCCCGGCTCCCCGCGGCTCGCCGGGCACTTCCACTCCTCTAGTAGCCGAAAGGTTGGAGAGCCTGCATTGATGGTTGCTCCGCGCTCTGCCAAGATGCGCGGGACGTAGAGAGAAGGGTAACAAAAGTCATGGTGGAACCGATCAAAGCAATTCTCCTGGGGGTGGGACAGAGGCTCACGGGGTTCTTGTCGGTCTCCAGCCCCGGTCACCTGCTGCTCGGTCAGTACTTTCTGGGGCTCGCCCGGAAGGAGTTCGCGGCCTGATGGGCCGGGATCCCTCCGCCGGAGCGGCGCGCGGGAGGACTGCGAAGCCCGCACAGCGAGCACGGCCTCGGCGGTACCGGGAGGTGGACGTCGCGCGCGGGATCGCCATCCTGATGGTGGTCCTCTACCATCTGGTCTACGACCTGGACAACTTCGCCGGCTACCCTATAGAGTCCACCTCGGGATTCTGGGGCGCCTTCGCCGATACGAGCGCCTTCGCCTTCGTCTTTCTGGCCGGTCTCTCGCTGACCCTGAGCCACGCGCGGGCGAGCGAGGCGCCGTCCCCGGGCCGCCCTTTGTTCCTCAAGTACCTGTGGCGAGGCGCGAGGATCTTCGGCTACGGGATGGCGATCACCCTCGTGTTCTGGGCATTCGACCTCGGGACCGTCATCTTCGGCATCCTGCACCTGATCGGGCTCTCCATCGTCCTCGCCTACCCGTTCTTGAAGCTGCGCTCCGCGAACCTCGTCGCGGGCCTCTCCCTGATAGCCCTGGGCATCTACGCGCAGGCCGGCGACTTCACCGCCAACGGGGCCGCGGGCATCCTGCTCGCCCCGCTCGGCGTCATGCCGGAAGGACTCTCCATGCCGGACTACCGGCCGCTTCTGCCCTGGTTCGGCGTCGTGCTGCTAGGGCTGTTCTTCGGCAACGCCGTGTACCTCCCCTGGAGAAGGACAACACCCTCCATAGCGCTGCCGTACACGTCCCCCATCGCCTTCCTGGGACGCCACACCCTGCTCATTTACCTGATCCACCAGCCCGTCCTGATAGCGGCGCTTTGGGGACTGGGACTTATCTCCCCGGGTTCTTGATCCCCGAGGTCACTCAGTCGTCGTAGGTGGCAGCGGCCCCGGCCCGCCACTCCAGCAACTCCTCGCGCCGCGCCTTCAACTCCTCGTCCGGGGTCTCCGCGGCGAGGTCGTTCTTCTCCAGCGGGTCTTTGGAGAGATCGTAGAGCTCGTCGGGCCGCTTGCCGTAGTTGTAGATGTATTTGCTGTCGCCGTTCGTGCTCGTGGTGCAAAGGAGGTCGGGACGGCAACCGAAGAAGAGGGTGCGATCCACGGGGAGACCGAGGACGGAGGCTCCCGGATACCCGCCCCTCGCCGTCTCGTAGCCGAGCAGGTCCAGGACCGTCGGGGCGAGGTCCAGGTGGTTCGTCGGCCACTTCACGCGCCGGCCCTCGGGGTTTTGCGGGTCGTGGATGATGAGCGGCACCCGCAGCCCCTCCTCGTAGGGGACGCCATCGTGGCCCTTGACCTCGTGCTCCCCGAAGGCCTCCCCGTGGTCACCCACGATCACGAAGATCGTGTCCTCGTAGAGCCCCATCGCCTTGTACTGGTCGATGACGTTCTTGACGAAGAAGTCCTCGTAGCGCACCGAGTTGAGGAAGCGGTTGTAGACGTCGTCTTCGGCGAAGTCCTTACGCCCGTAGCGGGTGGGAGCCAGGTACTCGTGGTGGGCCGTGATCGTCAGATACGTCGCCAGGAACGGGCCTTTTTTCGCGTTCTCCTTCAGCCACTCCTTGCTCGGGTCCAGCATTATGTCGTCCTCGTAGCCCAGGTAGCCGGCCCTCTGGAAGCCCTCCCGGTCCATGTCTTCAAGGCCGTAGAAGTCGTCGTAGCCGAGGTTCTCGACGAGCTGCGGGCGGTCCTCGAACTCCTCGGTGGCGGACTGGAACCACACGCTCCTGTAGCCCTCGTCTCCGAGCATCTCCGGGAGGCATCGCACGGGAACGGCGTCCGGCTCCGCCTCGTGGATGTCGGTTTCGGGGTCGGGGTAGATGCCGCAGCTGATCGAGGTCATCGCCTTGGAGGTGTGCGGGATGGTGGTGTAGGCCCGCTCGACGAGAGTGCTCTCCTTCGATAGTTCATCCATGAACGGCGTCGTCTTCATCTCGTCGTTGTAGGGCGTGGTCGCGCGGGCGGGAGTCGAGTCGAGCACTATCGTGACGACGTTGCGCTTCTCCGTCTCGGGGGTCGCCTTTAGCCTCATGTTTTGCATCCGATCCGTGTAGACCTCGCCGCTTCCGGACGCGAGCTCGTCCGTATCGGGCGCCCGGAGGCCGGTTAGCGCCAGGTTCACGGGCGGGCTCAGGGAGAAGGACTGGTTCGCCCCCACCGCGTTCGGCGCGAGCGACAAGAACACGAGCCCGAAGGCCACCAGGCCCAGCCCCGCGGCCTCGAGCAGGGGCATGTTCCCAGCTCCGCGCGGTCCCCGACGGTCTTCCCGGCCGGAGATCAGGCGCACCGCCAACCACGGTCCCAGGACGACGTAGAGGATGGCCGCCGCCAGGACCATCCATGCGTAGGCGGGGGTGGCGCCCACGATGACCTGCCGGATCTCCCCCAGAGTGGCGAGATAGAAGACGACGACGCCCCAGTCCAGCGTGGAGCCCGTGGTCTGGAAGTACTGGAAGGCGACCGTAGTCACCGCCGCCACCAGGAGCGAGACCGCGTGGAAGAGCACGACCACTACCGCGCGCGTGGCGCCGCGCCGCGCCACCGCGAACAGCCCGATCCAGAACACCGCGTACCCCGCGTTGAACAGCAGGTCCGACCGCATCAGGCCCAGGGAGGCGAGAATTCCCGTCTCCTGCTCCCGGGAAACGGCGCTCACGGCCTTGAGGCCGAGGTTGTAGGCCGTCAGCGGCACGAGGAGCGCCAGCACGTACACCCAGTCCCGCCCGTGAAGCACGTCGTGGAGGACCTGGAGCGCCCGGCGGGAACTCATGGCCGCCCTCTGGCATCCCGTGTTCTGCGCGCCCCGGACGACTGCGCGCGGGACGGTCCCCGCCGCGAGTGCCCCTCTGTGTTGCAGTTCCTCATCGCGCGTAGGCGGCGTCCGCCCGGGCGCGCCACTCCAGGACCTCCTCGCGCCGCGCTCTCAGGTCTTCGGAAGACCTCTCGCCCGCGAGGTTGTTCTTCTCCAGCGGGTCTTTGGAGAGGTCGTAGAGCTCGTCGGGCCTGCTCCCGAAGTGGTAGATGTACTTCTCGTCGCCCTTCACACTCGCCAGGCACTTGTTCTCGTACCAGCAGCTCGCCATGAGGGCGCGGTCTTTGGGCAGCGGTTCGAGCAGGGACCGGCCCGGATAGCTCCCACCCTCTACCTCGTAGCCCAGGGCGTCCACCACGGTCGGGAGAATGTCCAGCTCGTTCACCGGGGTTTCGACGCGCCCCGCGGGGCGCGTCGGGTCCAGGACCATGAGCGGTATACGGAGGCCCTCGTTCCAGATGACGTTGTCGTGCTGGAAGCGCCCGTGCTCCCCGAAAGCCTCCCCGTGATCCCCCTGGATGACGAAAACGGTGTTCTCGTAGAGTCCGAGGTCTTTGTACTGCTGAATCAGGTTCTTTACGAAGAAGTCCATGTAGCGCACCGAGTTCTGGTAGCGGTCGACGGTGTCGTCTTCGGCGAAGTCCTCGCGCCCGTAGCGTTTGCCGGGCGCCAGGTACTGGTGGTGCGGGGTGATGGTGTTGTACGCGGCGAAGAAGGGCTCGTCTCCGTTTTTCTGGAGCCACTCCTTGCTCGGCTGCAGCATTATGTCGTCCTCGTAGCCGAAGTAGTTGGCCTTCTCGAAGCCCTTTTTGTCCATGTCTTCGAGGGGGTAGAAGCCATCGAAGCCCATGTTCTTCACTACCTCTGGACGGCGCTCGAAGTCCTCGGTGGCCGACTGGAAGAACGCGCTCTCATACCCCTGCTCGCCCAGGAGCTTGGGGAGACAGCGAGCGGGGATGCGGTCGCCCAAAGAGTCGGTGTCCGGGCGCGTCGGCGGGTCGATGCCGCAGAGGGAGGCCGTGAGCGCGTTGGTGGTGTGCGGGACGACGGTGTAGGCTCGCTCGGCGAAGATGCTTTCCTTTGATAGTTCGTCCAGGAACGGTGTGGTCTTTATGTCCGGGTTGTAGGGCGTCACGGAGCGCGCGCGGGTGGACTCCAGGGAGATCACGACGACGTTGCGCTTTTTGGCGCCCGCCTCGCCCGCCGTCTCGTTCAGGCTCGTCTTCAGGGGCAGGTTCTCGCGCACCTCCCGCGCGTCCACGGCGACGGTCTGCGAGCGCTCCAATCCCGTCAGCGCCACGTTGACGAACGCGTCGCGCGAGAGCGAGTCGCCGGCGGCTCCCCCACCGGCCGGCAGGACGGAGAGCGAAACCAGCGCGTAGGCCAGGAGACCCAGGCCCACAGGGCCGAGCCACGAGGCGCCAGGGGCGCTAGCGGTCTGGTCCCGAGGGCCACGATCCACGAGGCGCGCTACCAGCCACGGACCCAGGACCGCGTAAGCGAGGACGGCCACGAGCAGGGCTACCATGGCCGGCGTGACCTCGCTCGCGACCACGGTCCAGACCTCCTCCGGGGAGGAGAGGAAAAAGGAGATCGTGCCGAAGTCGAGCGCGGAGCCGGTGATCCCGTAGAAGCGGTCCGCCGCCAACGATACGAAGGCGACCAACACCGTCGCCGCGTGGAAGAGGACGACCACGACCAGGCGGGCGAGCCCCCGCCTCGCGACCGCAAACAACCCGACCCACAACAACGCGTACCCCAGATGGAAGAGCAGGTCCGAGCGGAGCATCGCGAGCATCCCGGCGTCCCCGGACAACGAGGCGAGCCGCGACGCCTTGGAGGCCAGATCCAGGAGCGCGAACGGCACCAGCAGTGCGAGCACGTAGGCCCAGTCCCAGCGCACCAGGAGCAAAGCCGTACCCCCCGCCGCTCCCGGCCCGCTGTCTTGTCGGTCTCGTAGTCGCATGGGAACGCGGCAGAGTTTAACAAAGTTTAAACAAACGGACGACGAGACACGTGCGAGACCGGGGACGCGGCCCGGAGCCTGTCGGCTAGTTTACGGGGCGCTCGTCGTAGGGGGCGTCCTCCTCGGCGGGCTTGAGGTACTTGTAGGTGTCGGTGTGCAGCACCCCGTCCCGTAGGACCTCGCCGTTCTTCGTAACGGTCTGGTAGGTTACCCATCTGGTCACCGGGTTGCCCTCCTCATCCTCCCACTCCCCCACCTTCCTGGAGGACATCTCGACCTGCTTGCCGGTTGGCCTGCCCCAGATTTCCGCTCGGACATCGCCCGTGGTCTCGTCCACCCGCTCCCTCACGAGCACGTAGGAGTCGGTGTTGTTCCTGAACTTGTAGTCTATGGCCCCGAACCACACGGTAGCGTCGAAGCCGGGCCTTATGTACGGCAGCTCCGCGTAGTGGGGCTGGCGCTCCACGGTCTCCATCCCGGCGTAGTTGGCGGCCATGTAGAGGGTGGAGGATACCTGGCACAGGCCGCCGCCCTCCGCCGTGTCCACGCGGCCCCGCACGATCACCTTGGTATCGTAGTAGTCGAGGGGTTCGGCCAGCTCGTTGAACGAGAACACCTCGCCGGGGGCGAGCGCGGTGCCGTCCACGGCGTTCGAGGCCAGCTTCAGGTTCGCCACGCGCCCCGGCGTATCGTCGTAGGTGAGGTAGTTGGTGCTGTACTCGCCCAAGAGATCGGTCGGCTTGAGCCTCTGGGCCTCGGCGGTCGTGAGGTCGGACTCGTCTTTCGCCACGGGAATCTCGTAGCGCCTCTCGCCCTCGAAGATGCCGCTCTTGAGGGCCTCGAAGAACTTCTTGTCCTCGATCTTCCGCCCCGCCTCGCCCGGCGTGACTTTCACCTCACCGCCCCGCACCTCGAAACCCGCCTCCTTCGGCGCTATCGCGAGGTCTTCGTACATGCCGCCCATGTACGCGCCGAGGCCGCCCTTCCTCAAACTCACTCGCAGGTCGCCGTCCCGCGCTCTCACCTCGAGGGCGGTCCCGATCTCGGCCGGCTCGATGGTCCAGTCCTTGCCCCCGTAGCTCAACACGAGCGGGCCGGACATGGCCCGGCGGGCCTCTTTCGCCGCCGCCCCGGCCTCGGCGGTCGTTATCCGGGGCTCCAGCGTCTCACCGACGAGCCTGGCGTCCCCGCTCGCGTTGCGGATCGCCTCGTCCACGCTCCGCGCGGTCGCCGCGACGTCCAGATCGTAACCCTTTCTGGCTTCGACCACCTCTACCTCGGAGCCGCGGATCTCGATCGTGGCGTTCCTCGGCCTCTCCTCCATCCGGCGGGCCATCTCCTCGACGCGATCCCGCGCGACTTCCGGGCGGTAGTCCGTCTCCAGGGGCACGTCCGCCGCTCCGACGGCGGCGCCAAAGCGTCCCCGCGCCTGCTCGAACAGGTTCCCCTCGCGGCCCACGGCGTAGGCGGCTTCCAGGCTCGTCACCACGTCGTAGTCCACGCCCAGATCTTCCGCCGAGAGCGAGGCTCCCCCGGAGCCGGCCAACTCTATCTCTCCGAGCCCGCCCCCGACGCGGCTCCGCAACATCTCTTCGGCTTCGGCCAGCGTCTTGCCGCCGACATCCACGCCTCCGGCCTCCACGCCCCGGTAGATCCTGCCGGAGTTCGACCAGTGATACAGCGCCACCAAGACGGAGACCAGGGCGCAGGCCACGATCAACCAGCCGGCCAACCCGAGTCTTCCGGTCGAGCCGCCGCGACCGGGAGCGAAGGTCGCGCCACGAGAAAGCCCGCCACTCCTGGATCTCTTGCTGCTCTTGTCACCTGTCGGGACGACAAACCTCAAACGCACGGCCTCCCGGCGAGCTCGAACTTTCCGAAGTCATAGATTATACGCGACTTCGCAACGAGGGTAATACCCGCGACCCACCGCCCTCCGCGCTTGATGATGGCGGGTGGTGGAAGGTTATAATGCGTCGGACATGTCTTACTCGCGCCGCGTATCGCTCGTACTCCTGACCTCCCTCGTGGCCGCCTTCGTGGCGCTGCACCCTTACCTCGACCCGTCGGGCCTGTGCGGTTCGGGCGGGTGCCCGGAGGCGTCGTCCTCGCACGCGGCGCACACCGGCTTCTCGAACCTCTGCCTCGGCGCCGCGCTCGTGGCCTCGGTCGCCGCGGCCTCCTCGTTCGCCCCGCCATCCGAAGGTCGCCGGGTCGCCGATCACCGCCGGCCCGTCCAGGCTTTCTTCGCGCCGGACACGCCTCCCCCCTAACCTCTTCCCGGCATCCAGGCAACCCGGACCCGTAGGCGCGGCGGAAGCTAACCGTTCCCGCCATGCGGTCCCCGAAATCCGAAGAGAGGCAGGTACATTGGGTAAGCAACGCGGTGGCAATCCCGCGGGACGCCAGTCCAGCAGAAACATAGGTAGAGAACGAAACTGGGGTCTCATCATCGCCGTGGCGGCGGTGGTGGCGGTGCTGAGTATCTTCGTGGTCGTGGTCGTGGTGGACCTCACGAGCGGGGGGTCGAGCGGTCCCCCGAGCGGGGTCGAGGAGTTCGAGGTGCAGCAGGGCCACACGGAGGAGCCCGTCTCCTACAAGCAGGACCCCCCGGCCGGCGGGGAGCACAACCCCGTCTGGCAGAACTCGGGCTTCTACGATGATCCGGTCAGGAACGAGAACGCCGTGCATACTCAGGAACACGGCGCGGTCTGGATCACCTACCAGCCCGATCTCCCCCAGGGCCAGAAGGACCGGATCCGGGAAGTGGTCTCGGGCCAGGACTGCGTGATCGCCAGCCCCTATCCGGGCCTCGACGCCCCGGTGGTCGCCTCGGCCTGGGGGCTCCAGCTACGGCTCGACGGCGCCGACGACCCCGACCTCGAACGTTTTATCCGGTCCTACCGGGTCGGCCCGCAGACGCCCGAACCCGGCGCGGCCTGCACCGGCGGGGTAGGGCAGCCGTCGTGATGAAGGGCTCGCGCGGAGGAGTGGACGTCCGGCTCGTCGCGGTCCTCGTCGCGGCATTGGTCGCGCTCTTCGGGCTGGCGGTCTGGCTGTGGCTGGCGGGCAGGGAGCCGGGGGAAGGTTCGGTCGAGGCAGGGTTCGCGAGGGACATGATCTCGCACCACGCCCAGGCCGTCGAGATGGCCGAGATCGTGCGCGACCGTACCGAGGACCCGAAGGTAAGGACACTCGCCAAGGACGTCGCTCTGACCCAGCAGGCCCAGATCGGGCAGATGCAGGGCTGGCTCGCCGTCTGGGGACTCTCTCCCACCGGCGCCGAGCCGGCGATGTCCTGGATGGGGATGCCGACCGACGGGCGGATGCCCGGCATGGCGACGCGGGAGGAGATCAACCGCCTGCGCGAGATGCCGCCCGGGGAGGCGGACAAGCGTTTCCTGCAACTGATGATCCCGCACCACCGCGCCGCCCTGGACATGGCCGGCGCCGCCCTGGAGAGGACCGACCAGCCGGAGGTCGTGGGGCTCGCGACCGCAATAAAGAACTCGCAAGAGTCCGAGATAGCTGCTATGCAGCAGATGCTCCGGGACATGGGCGGGAAGGCCCCGGCGGAAGATCCCTCCGGCGGCATGGATAACATGCCGGGCATGGAGCAGGGGGACGGTTCGTGACCGCGAACAGGCTCATGGAGCTGGGGCGATGGTGGTGATCGGGGACAGCGTGATCGGACTCTTCGCCCCCCGCCGGCACAGTCTCCTGTGGAGCTTCGGATCGGGGGGCTACAGGAGATTGATGGAGGGGTTCGCCGGACGTCCGGCGCTGGTCAGGGCGCTGGCCGCGGCCGAGATCGGAGCTGGGCTCTGGCTCGCTTCGAGGCAGTACCGGGAGGGTTGAGAGAGTTGCGCCCCCTCGTTCGTCGCTCCCACCTTCGGCGCGCGTAAAGGATGCCTCGGATAGCCTCATCTGACCTGCTCTTACAGGTGGTGCTGTTCACTATGATCCCGGTGGCGGCGACCGTCATCGGCGGCCTCGTGGCCGCGTACCGTTCGCCGGGGCGGACCCTGACGAGCTATGTCCAGCACTTCGCCGCGGGCGTGGTGCTCGCCGCCGTCGCCGGCGAGTTGTTGCCGGAGGTGGTGGAGAGCGGGCGGTTCCTGTTCGCGGTGATCCTCGGTTTCGTGTTGGGGCTCGCCTCGATGCTCGGCGTGAAGCTGCTGAGCGCCGGGATCGGGCGGAGCGGGGGTTCCACGAGCCTGGTCGCGACGACGGGCGTGGACGTGTTCGTCGACGGGCTGGTGATCGGCATCGGCTTCGTAGCGGGCGGCGGGGCCGGGGCGTTGCTCGTACTCGTCCTGACGGTCGAGATCCTCTTCCTGGGCCTGAGCGTCGCGGCCTCGCTCAGCGAGTCCGGCGCGTCGCCCGGGAGGGTGATCGGGACGACCTCGGGGCTCGCGTTGCTGGTCGTGGTCGGCGCGGCGGCCAGCGTGACCGTGCTGCGAGGCCGTCGTGACGGCGGTCTTGGCGTTCGGGTCGGTGGCGCTCTTGTACTTGGTGACCGAGGAGTTGCTCGTCGAGGCGGCCGAGGGCGAGGAGACTGCCTGGGACGCCGCGATCCTCTTCGCGGGTTTCTTGCTCATGCTCGTGATCGAACTGCTGCGCTGAGCACGCCGAGAAACGAAATGAACCGGGGTTTGGGCGCTCCCACTTTGCTCCCCGCCCTCGTGAGCGGCTTCGCTCTGGTCCCGCTATCCGGTTCGGCCCGAAGCCGCCGAGGCCCGGCGCGCCGACCGAGAAGGCGGTTCCAGACGCCTTCGCACGCCGCTCTCGTATAAAATGTGGTCATGCACGACCTCGGCGAAAACCGCTCCCCCAGGTTTCCCGCCCGCCTTGAGGCGGTGGCCTCCCCAGAGCTTGTCGAGGCCGCACTCGAAGCCATGCCCACCCCGCGGGAGATCCAGGACGCCACCGACCTGCTCAAGGCCGTGGGAGAGCCCACCCGCATGCGGATACTCTGCGCCCTTTCGGATCGAGAGCTCTCCGTCGGAGACCTCCAAGCAGTACTCGGGATGAACCAATCGGCCGTCTCCCATCAGCTCCGCGTCCTAAGATCCACCCACCTGGTCAAGTACCGCCGCGAGGGCAAGATGGTTTGTTACTCCCTGGCGGACGACCATGTGCGAAACATGCTCCAGGTCTCGCTGGAACACGTGAGGCACTCCGGCCCGGAAGTCCACGGCGACGCGTAAGGACAAAAGGCCGCCACCGCAAACCGTAAAGCCCCCACACGGTTCCCGGACAACCCCGCAACACCGTCCACTTGCACCGGACCCCTTCACAAGCTATGATATGAACAATGGATCATACGATGAAGTGTTAATTAGATGTATAGTCGAAGAAAGGTGAGGAGATCTTTACCGCGGTGTTGGTGGACGGTGTGATCGGGCTTCCGGGTGTGGCTGAACGCCGGGCTTCGGGGTGGGATCCGAAAGGGGAGCGGTTGTGGCGGAAGCGCATTCGCACGGCGTAAGCGCCGGGGGTGAGAACAAGGGGCGGCTCTATGTGGTGCTGGGGCTCACCAGCACGTACATGTTCGCGGAGGTCGTCGGGGGCATCCTCACCGGCTCGCTGGCGCTGCTGGCTGATGCCGGGCACATGCTCACGGACGTGTTCGGCATCACCATGGCGCTCATCGCCATAAAGCTCGGGGAGAGGCCGGCGAGCGACCGGAGGACCTTCGGCTACTACCGGACCGAGATCCTGGCGGCCCTCGCGAACGCGGTGATCCTGGTAGTCGTCGCCATCTACATCCTCTACGAGGCGTTCCGGCGCTTCCAGGACCCGCCGGAGATCCTGGGCGGCTGGATGATGGTCGTCGCCGTCATCGGGCTCGCGGTGAACTTGATCGGTATGTACATACTGATAAAGGGCGCCGGGGAGAGCCTGAACGTGAGGGGCGCTTACCTGGAGGTGCTAGGGGACACGTTGGGCTCCGTGGGCGTGATCGTCGCCTCCGTCATCATAATCTTCACCGGCTGGTACCCGGCGGACCCGATCATCGGGGTCGGGATCGGGCTCTTCATCATCCCCCGGGCTTACAGCCTGCTCAAGGAAGCGGTGAACGTCCTCCTGGAGGGCACGCCGAAGGGCCTGAAGCTGGAGGAGGTCCGCGCCTCCCTGCTGGGCATCCCCGGCGTCGTCCGGGTCCACGACCTGCACGCCTGGTCCATAACCAGCGGCATGAACGCCATGAGCGGACACCTCGTCGTGGAGGACATGAGCCGCGGCGGCGACGTCCTTGCCCTGGCCCAAAAGGTCCTGCACGACGAGTACGACATAGAACACACGACTATCCAACTCGAACCCTCCGGGTTCGACGACAGAACAAAGCCGCACGGATAACGGAGCGGCGGAATGAGCCATAGTACATGCAAGACGGTTCAAACGAGCGTTCAGAGCACACAGAGAAGGAGTAGAGATATGGGTCTTTTGGAGAACTTGATCCGGCGCCTCACGGGCGGGCATAGCGAGGGACACTCCTCCGACCGCCGGGGCGGACGCGGGGGACTATTCGGCGGTTTCGGAGAGGGCCACGGTTCCGGCCACCGGGGCGGACACGGAGATCAGGGCGGTAGCCGCCACGGGGATCGTCCCGGTGGGCGCGGGGACCGCGGCGGACACCACGGTGGACACCACTGAACGGCCACCGGTGGTGGCGGGTAGAAGCCCGGCTCGGCCGCGCGCGTCATCCTTCCGCGCGAGCGCGACTTTTCCCAACCTTTCCGAACTTCCCAGGAGGCGACAACGGTGCCCGGTAAGCTACAGATAGATCTGCCCGTTCTGCTCCCGGACGTGCCCGACGCGAAGGACGAGTGCGTCGGCAGGCTCGCGGAGGGCCTCGAGGCACGCGAAGGCATCGAGACGTCGCACGTGATAGAGGCCCGGGACGGCGAGCCGGCCAAACTGTGCGTCCATTACGACCCTGAAGTGGTCGGTTTGCAGCGCATTCGTCAGGTGGCCGAGCGCGCCGGGGCGCGCCTCACCGACCGCTTCGGCCACGTCCTCTGGGAGACCGACGGTATAAACCACCCGCGCCGTGCCCGCACCGTCACCGAGAGGCTCAAGCGCGTGGAAGGCGTCGTGGAGGCGGAGGCGACGGCCTCGGGGCCGGTGCGCGTGGAGTTCGACCGCGAACTGACGGACGAGGCGCAGGTCCGTGAGGCGCTCGAAAGCATGGGCGTGATCGTCCGGGAGGCGCCGCGCGGGCGCGAAGCGGGACACGTTCACGAGGACCACAGCCACGAGAGCCACGACGATCACGGCGAGGCCCACGAGCACGACAGGCGCGAGGATCACGATCACGAGGATCACGAGGCCCATGACCACGAGGGGCACGACCACGGAGGTCACGGGCACTCGCACGGCGGGGTCTTCGGGGAGAAGACAGAGCTGGCCTTCGCGCTGCTCTCCGGCGCCACCCTCGGAATCGGCTTCCTAATCTCGGTCCTCACCGACGTCACGCAGTGGGTGCCGCTCGGCTTCTACCTCGCCGCGTACTTCTTCGGCGGGTTCTTCACGCTGCGCGAGGCGATAGACAGCATCCGGGCGGGGCGCTTCGAGATCGACTTCCTCATGCTGGTGGCGGCGGCGGGCGCGGCGGTCCTGGGTGAGTTCGCCGAGGGGGCGCTCCTGCTCTTCCTGTTCAGCACCGGCCACGCCCTGGAGCACTACGCGATGGGCCGGGCGCGGCGGGCCATCGAAGCCCTCGGGGAGCTGGCGCCCAAGACGGCCCTCAGGAAGCGCGGCGGGAGGCAAGAAGAAGTCCCTGTCGAGGAGCTAGAGGTCGGCGACGTGGTGGTCGTCAAGCCCAACGAGAAGATACCCGCGGACGGCTTCGTGGTCGCGGGCGAGAGCAGCGTGGACCAGGCCGCGGTCACGGGCGAGAGCGTTCCCGTGGACAAGCAACCCGTGGACGACCCCGAGGCCGCCATGCAAACCCCGGAGAAGCTCGACGCCGCGCACCGCGTCTTCGCCGGCACCCTCAACGGCGCGGGCTCCCTGGAGGTCGTGACCACCAAGCGGGCCGAGGACAACACGCTCGCGCGCGTGGTGCAGCTCGTCAGCGAGGCCGAGACCCAGAAGTCCCCTACCCAGCGCTTCACGGACCGCTTCGAGAGGATCTTCGTCCCCGCCGTGCTCATCTTCGTCGCCCTGCTGCTCCTCTCGCCGCTGGTCACCGGCGAGGCGTTCGGCGACTCGTTCTACCGGGCGATGGCCGTGCTCGTGGCGGCCAGCCCGTGCGCCCTGGCGGTCGGCACCCCGAGCGCCGTCCTTTCGGCGGTCGCCCGCGCGGGCCGCAGCGGCGTCCTGGTCAAGGGCGGCGGCCCCCTGGAGAACCTGGGCACCCTCACCGCCATCGCCTTCGACAAGACGGGCACCCTCACCGAGGGCAAGCCGCGCCTCACGGACGTGGTTCCGGCGGACGGCGTGGACGAGGAGGAGCTGTTGCGCGCGGCCGTGGCGGTCGAGCGCCTCAGCGACCACCCGCTCGCCGCCGCCGTCGTGCGAGGTGGCGAGGAGCGGCTGAACGGCGCGGGAGTTCCCGAGGCGCGCGGCCTGGAGAGCATCACGGGCCGGGGCTTGCGGGCGAACCTCGACGGGAGCCCGATCTACGTCGGCAAGGACGACCTCTTCCGCGAGGTCGAGGGGCCGGAGCCGCCCGCGGAGGTCCTCCAGACCGTCGAGCGGCTCGAAGGCGACGGGCGCACGACGATGGTGGTGCGCCTCGGCGAGAGGTACCTGGGCACCCTGGGTCTCATGGACACGCCGCGAGAGTCGGCGCCGGGAGTCGTAAAGCGCCTGAGGGAGCTGGGTTTGCGGCGCATGATCATGATCTCCGGCGACAACCAGCCCGTGGCCGACGCGGTGGCGAGGAAGATAGGCCTCGACGAGGCCTGGGGCGACCTCCTGCCCGAGGACAAGGTGGGCTCCATAAAGGAGCTGCGCCGGCAGGAGGACAAGGTCGCGATGGTCGGCGACGGCGTGAACGACGCCCCGGCGATGGCGAACTCCACCGTCGGCGTCGCGATGGGCGCCGCCGGCTCCGACGTGGCCCTGGAGACCGCCGACGTGGCGCTGATGAGCGACGACCTCGCCCAGCTCCCGTTCGCCACGGGCCTCAGCCGCAAGACGAGCGCCGTCATCAAGCAAAACCTGTTCTTCAGCCTCGGCGTCGTCGCCATCCTCGTCCCGGCCACGGTGCTGGGTCTCGGCATAGGCCCGGCCGTGCTGGCCCACGAGGGCTCCACCCTGATCGTCGTCTTCAACGCCCTGCGGCTTCTGGGCTACAAGGGCGAGACCGGGTAGAATCGTCGGCGATCACTCTTGACATAGATACCGGGGGACGAACGTGACCGAGACGCACTCGCACGAAGACCACGACCACTCGCACGAGGGGCATTCGCACGGGGGGCATTCGCACGGGGGAGGAGGCGGGCACGACCACGCCCGGGGGGCGAACAAGAAGGCCCTGGCGGTCGTCCTCTCCTTCACCCTCACCTACATGTTCGCCGAGATCATCGGTGGGTTCATAACCGGCTCGCTGGCGCTCCTGGCGGACGCGGCGCACATGGCCTCCGACAACGTCGCCCTAGCGCTGGCGCTCTTCGCGTTCTGGCTCGCGGACAAGCCCCCCACGCCGAACAGGAGCTTCGGCTACAAGCGCGGCGAGATCCTGGCCGCCCTCTTCAACGGGGTGACCATCGTGGCGGTCTCGATCTGGATCTTCTACGAGGCCTACAACCGCTTCCAGGACCCGCCGGAGATCCTGGGTGGCTGGATGATGGTCGTCGCCGTGATAGGCCTCATCGTCAACATCGCCGGCGCGGTAATACTCCAGCGCTCGGCGGGCGAGAACCTCAACATGCAGGGCGCCCTGCGCCACATCCTGGCGGACCTGCTGGGATCGGTCGGGGTGATCGCCGCGGCGGTCGTCATCCTGCTCACCGGCTGGAGCTATGCCGACCCCCTCCTAAGCGTCCTCATCGGCGTCCTGGTCCTCTTCAGCTCCTGGAGGCTGCTCAAGGAGTCCGTGGGCGTCCTGATGGAGGGCTCCCCTCCCGGCATGGACGCGAGGGAGGTCGGCAGGAAGATGGTCGGCGTGGAGGGTGTCGAGGAGGTCCACGATCTGCACGTCTGGACGATCACGAGCGGCTTCCCGGCCCTCGCCGCCCACGTGCTCGTCGGCCCCGACGATGACTGCCACGAGCGCCGGCGCGAACTGGAGGAGGTCCTCACCCGAGAGTTCGGCATCGAGCACACGACGTTGCAGGTGGACCACGTCGGCGACCACGCGGCGGAAGGACCGCGTCTACAGTTCCTGCCCGAGATCAGGAAGCGCGACGTCCGGTAGACTGGTTGGAGAGAATGAGGAGGATGAGAATGGGCACCAACTTGCTGAAGACGGCGACGCTCTGCGCCGTCATGAGCGTCATGACGCTGGCCGCCGCGGGGACGGCGTGGGCGCATGTCGAGGTTTCGCCGACCGAGGTTTCGCCGGGCGGCACGGAGGAGTTCACCGTGGACGTCGCCGGAGAGAAGAGCGTTCCGGCCGTCGAGGTGCGGCTGGAGGTGCCGGAGGGCTTCGAGGTCACGGACGTCGGCGCGGCCTCCGGGTGGCAGGGCGAGCTTCGGGACGGCTCCATCGTGTGGTCCGGCGGGAAGCTGGCCGAGGACCGGGCCGTGCAGTTCACCTTCGAGGCCCGCGCACCGGAGGAGGGCGGCGAGTCCGTATGGAACGGGTTCGTGACCTACGACGACGGGGATGTGATCGAGTGGAACGGCGCACCGGGCTCCGAGAGGCCGGCGTCGGTGGTCACCGTCGGGTCTGGCGGCGCGCAGACCAGCGGCTCGGGCCTCCCGGAGGGCGCGCAGGTCCCCGAGACGGGCGGGATGAGCCCGGCACTCGTGCTCGCTGGTGTCTTGGCGCTGGTGGCCGGCCTGGCGCTGCGGCATAGGGTACGGGCGTGAGCCGGCGGGGATCCCTCGTAGTGCCCCGCGCGGCGGCCTTCGTCGCGGCCCTGGCGTCGGCGATCCTGTGGTTGGTGCTGCTCTCGGGCGGCCCCGCCTTCGCCCACGCGGGCATAGTGAAGGCCTCCCCCGAGTACGACGAGACCGTCTCCCGGCCACCAGAGCAGGTGCGGATAACGTTCAACGAGTCCGTGCAGGCGGAGTTCGACCCCATCAAAGTCTACGGGCCGGGGGGAGAGCGGGTGGACAGGAACGACGCGAGTACGGACCCCGAAGATCCGGCGACAATGGTCGCGAGCCTTGAAGGGGACCTGCCCGCGGGCTCCTACAGGGTCGAGTGGCGCGCCACCTCCGCCGACGGACACCCCATAGACGGGAAATACAGCTTCATAGCGAAGGAGGGCGCGGACGGCGCCACCGCGGACAACGCCCGGTCTGACGAAGGTCTCGGGGCGGCCGGGCGTTCCGAGCCGGCGTCTGGGGGAGGCTTCGGCCGGGTCGCGGCCTACGGCGTCCTGGGCATCGGCGTCGCGGCGGTCGCCGTCGTCGCGCTTTTGCGGCGACGCAATACGTGATGGGAGTCCCGTCATGCCGGCGGCACCCCTGAGTAGAGGAAGGTGAGACGGATGACATCAAGATCTAAGGCACGGATCGTGGTCGTCCTGATGGTCCTCGCGCTCGCGGCGGTCACGCTGTCGCGGCCCGCGCTGGCTCAGGTGTCGGCCCAGGATCATGGAGAGATGGCGCGGGGCACGTCACTCTCCGGGCTGGAGATCTCGGCCGCCCTCGCCCACGGCGCGGCGCAAGGGGCCGCCGTGTTCCTGGCGGGCCTCGCGGCGTTCGTGCCGCTGGTAGTGTTGCCGGTGCTCCGCGATAGGATCGGCGAAGCCGGGAAGGCAGCGGAGGCCTACCGCTGGCCCGTCTGGGTTCTCGCAGGCCTGCTCGTCGCGGCCGGGGCGGTGGAGGTCCCCGTGTTCGCGATGCGCGCCACCGGTGAGAGCCTCAGCCTCGGCCTTCTGGCCGAGGCCCTCTTCGACACTCGAGTGGGCAACCTGTGGATGGCGCGGGTTGGCCTGGGGCTGCTGGCGGCGGCTCTGCTCGCCCACGCCTCTCGGCGGGGCTCGCCCGGTGCCCGGTGGGGGGCGCTGGTCGTGGCAAGCGCCATGCTGCTCACCTTCAGCCTGCAGAGCCATGCCGCCGCCGAGGCCCGCCTCCTTCCGCTCGCCGCCGACTGGCTGCACGTCGCGGCGGCCTCGGTGTGGGTCGGCGGCCTGCTGGGCTTCCCGGTACTCTTGCTCGGGCCGCTGCGCGGCGCGGCGGCCGAGGTACGCGTCGAGCTGACAGGCCGGACCGTGCGGCAGTTCTCCAAGGTCGCCTCGGTAGCGGTCCTGGCGATCCTACTCACGGGCACCTACGCTGCGTTGCTCCACCTGCCGGATCTTTCGACCCTCATAAGCAGCCCCTACGGGCGCGCCCTGATCATGAAGCTCGGCATGGTGGCCTTCATGTTCCCGATCGCCGCCATCAACCTGATGGATAGGGGCGAGGGGCCTTTCGGCCGCATGGTCGGCGCCGAGCTCTTCCTGTCCTTCGCCGTCTTCGTGGCAACCGGCTTCCTTACCACCATTCCCCCACCGTAACGGTATCCATCGTATATCTTTGTCGATTAGTGTACGGGGTACGGAAGGGAAGCATTTCCGACCGGCGTCCTCCGTCTAGCCCAGTTGGGCTAGACGAAGATCGTCCATACGGACGATGCCGTAAGTGGCGCGGGGGGCGATCATTACCGGGTCACGGAGTTCTTGCCGGTATCTAGCTCCGGCCATCTGCTGCTCGGGCAGTACTTCCTGGGCCTGGATCAGGATCGCTTCGGCCTCTCGTTCGACGTGGCGCTGCATCTCGGGACGTTGCTCGCCGTGGTCACCTTTTTCTGGGGGGATCTCCTACGGTTGGCGCTGGCGTTCGTTAGGTCGCTTGACCCCCGACATTGGAGGTTCGCAAGTCCGGACCGGCGGCTCGCGTACCTGATCCTGGCCGCTACCGTGCCGGCGGCCATCGTCGGTTATTTCCTGGAGAATTTTTTCGCGAGCGTCGTGCGGAGCCCGTGGGTCGTCGTCTGCAACCTCGTGATCGTTGGGGTGCTGTTCATCGTGGCGGAGGCGATGGGGAGTAGGTGCCGCCAGGCCTCGAATATGAGCTTTGTCGGGGCTTTGGGCATCGGGCTCGCGCAGGCCGCGGCACTCGTCCCGGGCGTCTCGCGCTCCGGGGCAACCATGACGCTGGGACTTTTCCTGGGCCTGCGGCGCGAGGAGGCGGCCCGATTCTCGTTCCTGATGAGCGTCCCGATAATCGCCGGCGCAGGTGTCCTCCAACTCGGCGGCCTGGTCTCTAAAGGCATGGACGCCTCCGAAGCCCTCCCCTTCGCCATCGGGCTCTCTTCCTCGGCCATCGTGGGATACCTGGCGATCAAGTTCTTCATCCGCTTCGTCGCCGACCATAGCCTGCGGGCCTTCGCCTACTACCGCTTCGGGCTCGCGACCGTCGTGGCGCTCGCCCTCATAACATCGACGCGGTTTTGAAAGTCTGCCGAAGCTGCGGCCCCGGTCCCGGACGTCGTCTCAAAGGCCTCGATGTCAAGGCGGCATTTACGTGCGCGGCGAGCAGCGGTTTTGGGAGGTAGCGGTCTGGGAGCCCCTTCTGAAAGAACTGCGAGAAGTCAGGTGTGGGCGGCGAGAGATCGAGGGCGCTCTCGCCGCCCAAAGTCTATAGGGGTAATGAGGCGCGCGAGGGCGAATCCCAGGGGTTGCGGGGCCCGCTACGAAGAGGATCGCTCGGCAGGGGAGCGGGCCAAACTGATGGGTAACGGCGTTCCTCGTAAACCAAACTCGACGCCGAAAGCCGCATGCACGAGGGCTTGGGTCTGGAGCTTGAGCGGGTCGTGGTAGTGATGAGCCTTGGGCGCGGCTATCTAGCGGTGCTCTCGCGGTATTTGCCGCCGTGCGAGAGGCACGCCAGGATTATCGCTCCCGCGCCAAAAAGGGTGAGGGCGTAGAAGATCAGGCTGCCGATGAAGGGGATGGGGTAGGCTATTGCGACCAACAGAGCCCCGATTGCGGCGGCCAGGACATCGCTAGTCCGCCCCCCTCCCGCCGCCAACACCAGGGCCCTTCGTCCCAGGAAGTATGCCCCTACCAGGGTGCCCAGGAAGAGCAGGCCCAGGTAAGCAGGAACCAGGAGCATGAGGGATGGTATTCCGACGACCGAGACGGCCAGCGCCACTACCAGGGTCACCGCAGCCGGTACGGAACTCACCCCGAAGAGCAGGGCGCGTCCCGGATATTGCTCGACGCGGTGTGCGACGGCATAGACCTGACGCGGGACTATTGCGGTGGCGAGCATGCAGCACGCGACGAACCCAACCGCCGCGAAGAGCCACCCCGTCGTGTACCCGCGCGGGTTTGCTCAAGCCGCATCGTGCATTATAGAGGGGCGACCGCCCAGAGAGCGGTCCCGCAGCACGGCTCCGCGTGTCGCGCGGATCGTCCCGTTCGCCACGGAGACGTGACCATTCACCACGGCTCCCGGCCCTAAACGGAGGTCGCCGCGCCCCACGTCCACGTCTCCCTCGACGCGCGAGTCGACGTAGACGTCTCCGAAAGAGACCGCGACGTCCCCACTACGGGCTCGCGAATGCTGACGTCCCCGAACCCGGCCCTCACGTCACCTCCGACGGGGCCGTTTACTCGTATATTCCCGAACACGGAACCGACGCCATTCTCGACGGTCCCGTTTACCGCTACGTCTCCGAGAACGGTTCGAGCCTCCGCCGCCGCTGTGTTGGCGTCTATGACCTCGTTACCATAGACCTCTTGCGCGAGGGCTTGGGTGGGCTCTGGCGAGGCGCCGACGAAGATTGCAGCCGCGATCACGCCCAGTACGAACGAGAAACCCGGAGGGATTCGGAGATGTTTAAGCCTCTCCAGTTTCTTGTCGGGTGAGAGACGTGGGAGGCGCCCGGCCGCCCTATTCCGTCGGTCGTCCGAGAGCGCGGCATAAGCACGATTCATGAGACACTTATACGCTCGTCCAGCTCATTTGTTCCCTTCCTCGTCGCCAGGACGCCTCCGACCACCCCGCCTGCTCCCTAATAACTTCGTAGGTTCGCCGGGGTGTCGACTCAACTGTGTTGCGAGTGTCCGGACACCCGGGCCGCGGGTACCACAAGGTCTTCTGATTCTAGGGGTTCGAGTAGGAGGCTCTCGGTGCCAGGATCACGACACGCTCGTTCTCGAAGACCTCTTCGTAGCTCTTGCTGTTCTCGAAGGCCCGAAAGTCCATCTCGCTCGGCGGAAGAAACCGTTTGTAGAGGACGACGTAGCGCACGTCGTATTTTTCGATCAGCCGGAAGGTCCGTTCGTCGTTCGGGTGGCCGAGCATGAACAGCGCGTCCTCCAGAGGTTTCGGGCCGAAGGGCGGCAGGTCTCGCGCCAGCTCGATGCGCCCGGAGTCGTAAGACTGCATCCCGGTGTAGCCGCCGAGGGCGAGCATCGCGCGGCTCGGGATGAGGTCTATGTAGGGGCTCACCAAAATGTTGCCGCCGGTGTTGTTGGCCCGCAGCCACTCTCCGGCGTCTTCTATCTTCGGCGTCATCATCCTTTGGCTGGCGGTGGTGATGAGTTGCGGCGGTATCTGGGACACCGGGCCGCCGGCCACGTCGAGGTTTCGGAAGGTCTGGAGACCGATGAGGGCCGCCGAGAGCACGACCGTGAGAGAGGCCGCCGCGACCGCTACCGGCCTGCGGCGCGGGGACCACAGGGAGCGCACCACCTTGACGAGCGCGTAGGCGGCGAGGAGTGAGAGCGGTATGGCGAGGTCGCGCTCGAAACGCTCCGGAAAACCGCTCGCCGCCGTGCGGCTTCCGACGAAGAGCAGAAGCCCCCAGATGAGCAGGAACGCTCGTCCCAGAGCGTATGGCGTTCCGGTTCGTCCCTTTTCGAGCGCCAGCAGGATTGCCCCGAGCGTCCCGAACCACAGTACGGGGTGCGAGATCATCGCCAGGAGGTGCGTGAGCGTGAGCGGCGGCTGGGTGCCGAGCGCCATGCCGAGGGCTTCACCGCCTTCGCCGCCGGACGAGCCTCCGAAGAGCCCGGCGATGGCTTGTGGCAGGTCGTAGGTATCCCAGGCGAAGACGACGGCCAGCACGCCCAGCAGGGCGAAGGAGTACAGCAAGGCGTACCCGCGCCGGGAGTCCCGCGTGAGCAGGTACGGCAGGAAGCACAGCGCCGCCAGCCCGAACAGGACGACCTCGTAGAGGGTGGCGACTTGGTGGTAGAGCACCACCGAAGAGCCGAGCAGCGCGAGGAGGATGCCGCTGCGGCGGGTCGGGGCGGCGAAGAGTACGATGAGGGCGCCGACGGCCAGCGTGAACAGGAAGTGGACGGTCAGCAGGTTGGGGTACCTGGCTTCTACAAACTGCATGTAGGAGCCATAGGAGACCACCCCGATAAAGAAGGCCGCCGCGACGCCGGTTTGCCATCCCCACATCCGGCGCGCCAGCGCGTAGCAGCCCAGCGTTGGCAGTAAGATCAGCACCGGGGCGAGCACCGGGAAGATGTTCGTCGCTTCCATGCCGCTGAGTTGCGAGATCAGCGCCATCAGATAGTGGAAGCCAGGGGGGTAGAGCATGAAGCTCTCGGTGGTGCCGGTAGAGATCGTCATGTTGGTCATCACGACGTGCTCGTAGTGGTCCACGCCGCGGATGTAGGGCCAGTCGTGGCGCAAGGGGCCGAGGTACCCCCGAACGAGCACCAGCGAGACCACACCCCCCAACAGCGCGTAACGCGCGACCGACTCCGGTTTGGTCTCCGGCTCGTTGATGATCGCTTCGGCGGGCGGCTCGGGTACGGTGGGGTTGCCGGCGTCCAGCATACGGGCCATCCCGGCGGCGAGCACGAGCAGCAGGATAAGCGGTCCGGTCCAGCCGGCCAGGATCGCGTGCGAGCCCGCCGCGAGCGCGAGCCCTAGAGCGGCGATGAGGGGAACGAGGGTCGGTAGACCCAGGGGGGCGGCTCTTGGAGCGAGAGTTTCATAGGATTTCTTTGCCGGCCCGAACTTGAGGTAGACCGCGATACCGCCGACGAAGACGAGCAAGACGGAGGAGATAGTGAGGGTTAGCGAGAGCCCCGTGCCGAAGAGCTTCGCCTGCAAGAGGCCCATCGTCGGGACCAGCATCAGCGAGAGCCCGATGCCGTAGACAAAGCGCTCGACGCGGTCGGCGGTGGCGCACAGGCAGGCGGCCCACAGGTAGCCTGGAACCACGCCGACCAAGAGTGCGGCGGTGAGGGCGCGGGTTAGATCCCAGAGCATGTTTCGTTTTCCGGCGCGGTTCTCGTCGCGGGCCTCCGTGGTACGGTAAGAGTTGTAGATTACTTTGTTACCGTTCGATGAACGTGACTCGAGCAAGTTTAACCGACCGTTTACCCGTTTGTGGCTACCATTTAATATTCTTTTCTATACAATCTTGCAACTGCATGATCCC
>CALMWA010000267.1 GCA_937873125.1 uncultured Actinomycetes bacterium
TATTGGAACTCGGTCTGGTACGCTACGCCATGGACATCCTCATGCAGCGCGGCTACGAGCCGACGATCACGCCGGACGTGGCCCGCGACGAGGCACTGGTCGGGACGGGATTTATTCCGCGAGGACCCGAGACCCAGATCTACTCCGTCGAAGACTCGGACCTCTCCCTGATTGCCACCGCCGAGATACCGCTGGCCGGTCAACTGACGGACGAGATCGTCGCCGAAGGCGACCTCCCGCTCCGCTTCGCCGGGCTCTCCCACTGCTTCCGCACGGAGGCCGGCTCGCACGGGCGCGCCAGCCGCGGTCTCTACCGCGTTCACCAGTTCACGAAGGTCGAGATGTTCGCGTTCTCGACGCCGGAGCAATCCGAAGAAATTCACAACGAGATGGTCGAGATCGAGGAGCGCGTCTTCCAGGGGCTCGGCCTGCCGTACCGCGTTGTGGACATCTGCACCGGCGACCTCGGCGGCGCGGCCTACCGCAAATACGACCTCGAAGCCTGGATGCCGGGGCGCGGCGAAGCCGGCGAGTTTGGCGAGGTAACCAGCACCTCCAACACCACCGACTATCAGTCCCGGCGCTTGAAGATCCGGTACCGCAAGGACGGCGGGCGCCCCCAACTCCTCCACACCCTGAACGGAACCGCGCTGGCGATCAGTCGCGCCCTGATCGCGCTGCTGGAGGTCTACCAGCAGGAAGACGGTTCCATCCAGCTCCCCGAAGCGCTCGTTCCGTACGTTGGAAAGGGAACACTGCAACCCCCGAAGTAACCGCCGCGAACTAACAAAGCTTAGTCACACTCTTGACAAGCTCTGCTCTGTTTCATAATATATCGACAACGGATATATCGAACACGGAGTGTTTGAGAAGGGAGTGAGTAGGGTGGTAGAGCGGGGGCGGGAACCGCGGGATCTCCTACCGCTGACGCCAGCGGTGTTGCACATACTGCTGGCGCTTGCGGACGAGGAGCGGCACGGTTACGGCATTATGCGCGAGGTCGAAGAGCGGACGGGTGGGTATACCAGGCTTGGTCCGGGGACGCTCTACGGTTCGATAAAGCGCATGCTCGCCGATGGGCTCATCGAAGAGTCCAATGAGCGTCCCGACCCCGCCATGGACGACCAGCGCCGCCGGTACTACCGCATAACGGATTTCGGTAGAAAGGTTGCAGGCGCCGAAGCCGAACGTTTACAGAGCCTGGTAAGCGCGGCGCAGGCCAAGAAGATCTCCTTCGGCGCTCGCCAACTGCCTGGAGGATCGTAATGTCGGGGGCCAGGGGTGAGGACGGGTTGATCTCGGAGCGCGTGTATAGGTTGCTTATGCGGGCCTATCCGAAGGAGTTCAGAGAGATGTACGGGCGGCAGATGGAGCAGGTGTTTCTCGATCTATGCCGCGAGGCGCTGGAGAACGGTGGCGGCTTGGGTCTGGCCGCGCTGTGGGTCCGCACCCTGCCGGAGTTGCTCTACACCGCGCTCAAGGAGAGGAGCACCATGTTGACCAGGAACACGTACCGATCCGTCGTCGGCGTTGCGCTCGCGATGGCGTTTCTCCTCGCCTGGATGGACCTTGCCGTCAGCACCATCGAAGAACCGGACGGCCTCGCCTGGATGGCGCCGATAGGGTTTTTCGTTGTCCCGATCGTCGGTGCCGTTATCGCGTACAAACAAACGAAGACGCACGGTATCGCGTACCGGGCCGCTGTCGGCGTTGCGTTCGTAACAGCGTTTCTCCTCGCCTGGACCAACCTTGCCGTTGGCGTCATCGGGTCTGAGGATAACCCCGCCAACCTGATGTACGTCGGGGTGCTCGCCGTCGGGATCTTCGGCGCCATCGTCGCGCGCTTCCGGCCACACGGAATGGCACGCGCATTGTTCGCGACGGCGCTCGCTCAGGCGTTGGTCCCCGTGATCGCGCTGATTATCTGGAAGCCCCCGGTTACCTCCGGTGTGTTGGAAGTGTTGGGTGTGAATGGGTTCTTCGTCGCGCTGTTTGTCGGATCGGCGTTGTTGTTTCGGTATGCTGAGCGGGAGCAAACTCCCGCGGGCGCAGGGCCGGAGGGTTGACCCGCGCGTCGGCGATCGAATCAGAGGCCGCGGATTAGGACGGTTCCCCGGGACGGAGATTGAAACTGTCGTGAGCTTCTTACTGTTGGTCACTCTGGTCGGATACGTCTTTCTGGAGAACTTCACCTACCGTTAGCCCTTCTGGCCGGGACGCTATACTTGCCTCTCGTAGAGCGAGCTTGCATATGGAGAGGAGCCCCGGATGACCGAGGCGGTCGAGAAGCTGACGAAGAAGAACGAGGACCCGAGCAAGTGGTATCTCCAGCTCGTCAGGATGGCGAAGCTGGCGGATTACGGGCCGGTGCGTGGAACGTTCGCGATACGGCCTTACGGGTTCGAGATCTGGGAGCGCATCCAGCGCGACCTCGACGACCGCTTCAAGGCGACAGGTCACAAGAACGCCTACTTCCCGCTCCTCATCCCCGAAAGCTACCTGAAGAAGGAGGCCGAGCACGTCGAGGGCTTCGACCCGGAGCTTGCGTGGGTGACGATAGGGGGGCGTGAGGAACTGGAGGAGCGGCTGGCGATCCGGCCGACTTCGGAGAGCATTATCTGCGACTTCTACAAGAACTGGATCCAGAGCTACAGAGACCTACCGCTTCTCATTAACCAGTGGTGCAACGTCCTGCGCTGGGAGAAGGTCACCCGCCCGTTCCTCCGCACCTCCGAGTTCTTGTGGCAGGAGGGCCACACTGTCCACGCCACCGCCGAGGAGGCCCGCGCCGAGACGCTACAGATGCTTAACGTCTATCAGGACTGCTTCCACGAGGCCATGTCCATCCCCGTCCTGACCGGCATGAAGAGCCCGTCGGAGCGTTTCGCTGGGGCCGTGGAGACATTCACCTGCGAGGCGTTGATGGGTGATGGGCGGGCCTTGCAGGCGGCCACCAGCCACGACCTCGGCCAGAACTTTGCGAAGGCGTTCGACATCACGTTTCTGGATGAGAACCAGGACCGGGTGTATCCGTACCAGACCTCGTGGGGCTTCTCGACGCGCGTGATCGGTGGACTGATCCTCGTCCACGGTGACGACCGGGGGCTCAAACTACCGCCGAAGCTGGCGCCAACCCAGGCGGTCATCGTCCCGATCTGGCGCGGTAACAACAAGGGGGAGGTGCGCCGCGAGGCCGAGACCCTGTTCGACGAGCTGAAGGACGCCGGCTTGCGGATGGAGGCGGACCTGGACGAGGAGCACTCGCCGGGCTGGAAGTTCAACGAGCACGAACTGCGCGGCGTGCCGGTGCGTGTAGAACTGGGGCCGAAGGATATCGAGAAGGGACAGGCCGTGCTCGTGCGGCGCGACACCGGGGAGAAGGAGTTCGTCGCCCGCAAGGAATTGCCGGCCCGTTTGAACGAGTTGATGGGTGAGATCCAGGAGAACATGCTGCGGCAGGCCGCGGCGTTCCGGCACGAGAACACTCGGCAGGCAGAGAGTTACGGCGAGTTCAAGGAGATCATCGCCGAGAAACGCGGCTTCGTCGTCGCTCCCTGGGACGGTACGGAGGAGACGGAGCAGAAGATAAAAGAGGACACCAAGGCGACCATCCGCCTGCTACCGTTCGAGCGTCAAGAGGGCAAGGATCTCGTCTCCGGCAAACCCGGTAAGACCGCCGTGTTCGCCCGCGCCTACTGAGCGCGAAAGGAGGGACTAGGCTGTTGGCTTCGTCCCTTGAGGATTGAGCTTAGTTTCTGAGCAACGCTCACCAGCGCGGGTGCCGAATGGTTAGAATTAGCTAGAGCTTAAACTGTTGTCTGCTCAACAGCTTCGCCATTAATTGTTGTCCAACTCCTCCCGGAGCTTCTCGACGAAATTCCAAGGTTGAAACCACACAATGGGGTCGTCAGGATACTGTTCCCTGTATTCGATGCAGATACCACAATACTCTCCCTTAACTTCGGTGCGGATCCACACTCCGGGAGGGCACAAGTCGATTAGAGCTTGGGCGAGTTCGAGGACGCTTTCGTGTTCGCGGCGGCTTGCTTCCTCAAGACGCTCTTTTTCTTCCGCATATGAGGCACGATAAGAGAGAAAACGTTCGTACTGCGCTTGATCGTGTACGGAGAACGGCTCCACAGGTTCAGGCAACTCAGAAAACGAATGAAGCTCTTTCTGGGCGCTGATTGAGCGCCTCATAGCCTCATCGTATGAGTTCGCCGCCTTGCGGATCTCCTTGTCGTGCTGATAGCTCACTTCTGTACTTGACTTTTTCTGCCCGGCATTTTGCAGAATGCGCTTCTTAGAGGCTGCGCGGATAGGTCAAGGTCGGCGAGTAGGTCGGCTTTCCCAACGGTAGCGCATCCAGCCTTCTCGAATGAGTCTGCGTACTACGATGATCACGTCGGAGAA
>CALMWA010000268.1 GCA_937873125.1 uncultured Actinomycetes bacterium
TCGTCGTCCGAGCGATCCACCTCGTCTATGAGCAAGACCGGCGGCATCGGCCCATGATACTCCAGCGCCTGCAACAGTGGTCGGCTAACCAGAAACTCGCGGTTGTAAAGGTCGCGCTCGACATGTTCCCGATCTTCGTCGACTCCCAGTGCTTCGGTGGCGCGGATGTGTAGTAGCTGGCGGGCGTAGTCCCACTCGTAGACCGCCTGATAGACGTCTATACCCTCGTAGCACTGAAGCCGGATCAGGGGCGTGTCCAAGATTCGTGAGAGGACTTTGGCGACCTCGGTCTTACCGACGCCGGCCTCGCCCTCCAGAAACAATGGCCGCCCCAGCTTGAGGGAGAGAAATATTGCGGTGGCGAGCCCCTCGTCGGCCAGGTAATCCGAATCTCGCAGCAGCCTGGAGAGGTCCTGAGAATGAGAAACGCCGGGGGGCAATGCCCCCCGGCGGTCAGAAGCTTCGCTCAACGGGAGAGGGCCTCCTCCACGGCGCGTTTCGTGAGCACCCGCGCCAGGTGACGCCGGTACTCGTCGGAGGCGGCTATGTCTGAGGATGGGCTGGTGCCCTCGTCGGCGGAGTTACTCGCCTCGGCGACGGAGCCGGGGTCCGCGCCCGACAGGGCGCTCTCGGCGGCGGTCGCGCGAAGCGGCGTGGAGCCCATGTTGGTCAGCCCGATGCGGGCCGTACCGACGGAGCCGTTTGACTTCTCGACCACGGCCGCGACACCGACCACGGCCCAGTCCATCAGGCGGCGAGTAAACTTCTGGTACGACCAGCCGGTGCCGGCGGAGAGCTTGGGCACCCGGACCTCCGTGAGGATCTCGTCTTCCGCGAGGTCGCTCATCAGGTAATCCTTGAAGAAGTCCCCGACCGCCACGCTCCGCTCACCGCTCGAGCCCTTCACGACGAAGCTGGCGTCGAGCGCCATCAGAGCACTCGGTAGGTCTGAGGCGGCGTCGGCGTGGGCCAGGGATCCGCCGATGGTGCCGCGATGGCGGACCTGCGAGTCACCAACGAGGGAGGCGGTGTAGGAGAGCAGGCCGCAGTGCTCCTGCACGATGGGGTTGCGTTCCACGTCGGTGTGGCGGGTCATCGCGCCGATGGCGAGATGGTCGCCCTCGTCCCGAACGTAGTTCAGGTCGGTTATCCGACCGAGATCCACCAGAAGCGCCGGAGCGGCGAGCCGGAGCTTCATTATCGGCAGCAGCGAGTGACCGCCCGCGAGAAGCTTGGCCTCGTCGCCATGCTGCCCCAAAAGCTCCAGGGCATGATCTACTGATTCGGCGACCTCGTAGTCGAAAGCTACGGGGATCACAGGGACTCACCTCCCGAGGTAGTGTTGTCTGTTGACTGCGCCGGCTGGGAGGGATCCGCGCCGCGCGTACCCGCACCGCGGCCCTTGGCCTCCTGGATCGTGCTCCACACATTGAACGGCAGGGCCGGCATGTCTATGTGCGTCACCCCTAGGTGCGAGAGCGCGTCGATCACCGAGTTGATGGCCGCCGGCGGAGCCCCAATGGTCCCGGCCTCCCCCACTCCCTTCACACCAAGCGGGTTGGAGGGCGACGGCGTAACGGTCCGGTCCAGGGTGTAGTTCGGTAGCTCGGGCGCACCCGGTATCAGATAGTCCACCATCGAGCCGGTAACGAGGTTGCCGTTCTCGTCGTATACGGCCTCCTCGTAGAGAGCCTGGGCTAGGCCCTGAGCGATACCACCGTGGAGTTGACCATCGACGATAACCGGGTTGATCACCGGACCGCAGTCATCCACGGCAAAGTAGTCGCGTACCTTTACCTTGCCGGTCTCGGTATCCACCTCAGTGACGCAGATGTGCGCCCCGAACGGGAACGTGAAGTTCGGCGGGTCGAAGACCATGTTCTCGTTCAGACCCGGCTCCATGCCTTCGGGGATGTCCGCCCCCATGAAAGCCGTCGCGGAGACGTCCTGGATCGTAACGCTCTGATCCGGCGAGCCCGCGACACTGAACCTGCCACCCTCGAACTCGATGTCGCCCTCGGCGGCCTC
>CALMWA010000269.1 GCA_937873125.1 uncultured Actinomycetes bacterium
GGCGCAGCGGGCCAGGCGCTGGCTCGCCTCGGAGCGGGGCGGACGGATAGTCAATCGGACGGGCGGCGCGGCGTTCGTGTTCTTCGGGGCCGCGCTGGCGACGACGCGGAGGTAGAGGGTTGGCGGTTCCCCGCCTCGCCGAGCTCGACATCGGGGCCGGGGCTCCGGGCACCGTACCGGCGAGTGGCGCCGGGCCGTCGGTCTTGGGGCGGGCCTCCCTGCTCGACGCCACGCGCCGGCTGGCGCGGCGCGAGCGGAACGTGCCGGTGTGCCCGACACGGCGCTTGTCGAAGGCCCGGATCGTGCTATCGATGCCCGACTGGCCCTGGTCGAGCGAATGGTTGGACGCCGTGCTGCACGCGTCCCAGCCGCTCTGGCGAATCGAACGCGCAAGCGCCGGCGGTGTCTTGAAGCGCGGGTAGGTCGAGGGCTTGCCGGGACCCATCGGCGTCTCCGCGTGGCACAGGCCGAGCTCGACGTCGTCGACGAAGGGTTGGATCTCCCGGAAGAACGGCGCGAAGTCGTACGCGCGCCCACCGCCGTTGGCCAGCGCCTGGTCCAGCAGCGGCTTGTGCATCAGCAGGTCGCCGCTGGCCGAGATCGTGAAGCGGGTCGAATCCGGGTTGCCTGCCTCCTGGGCGAAGGCGGGTTGCGCGACGGCGCAGAGGATGGCGGCCAGGGCGGCCACCATCCCCGTTGCGCGCCCGAGCGCCAAGCTCAGGCCCGCTGGAACTCGCGGTCCAGGCCCAGAGCGCGTGCCATCCGGCGCGTGTCGCGGGCCTGCTCGGAGAGAACGAAGCTGACGGCCTCGCCGCTGCGCCCGGCCCGCCCGGTGCGCCCGGTGCGGTGGGTGTAGACGTCGGCGTCCTCCGGGACGTCGAAGTTGATCACGTGCGTGATGTCGTCGACGTCGAGGCCCCTCGCCGCGACGTCGGTCGCGACGAGCGTCTCCACGTCGCCGCGCTCGAAGCGGGCGAGCGCCTTCTGGCGCTGGGACTGCGACTTGTTGCCGTGCATGGCCACCGCGGTCACGTTCTTCCCGCCAAGCCGCTTGACGAGGCGATCGGCGCCGCGCTTGGTGCGGACGAAGACGAGCGCGCGGCCCGTGCCGGTGGACCGGAGCTCGGCGACGAGCGCCGGCAGCTTCTGTCCCCCGGAGTCCAGATGGACGAACCGGTGCGCGATCTCCGCACCCTTCTCCGGCTCCGGCTCGTGCACGTGGCGGCGCGGCTCGTAGGTGTACCTGCGCGCCACCTTCCCCGCGAGGCCGTCGAGCGTGGCGGAGAAGAACAGGGTCTGCCGATCCTCGGGCGTGCGGGCAACGAGGCGGTCGACGGCGGGCTTGAAGCCCATGTCGAGCATCCGGTCGGCCTCGTCGAGTACCAGCATCTCCACGCGATCGAGGTTGATCGCCCGGCGGTCGATGAGGTCCTCGAGGCGCCCGGGGCAGGCGACGATGATCTGCGCGCGCTGGGCCCGCTTGATCTGGGGGCCGAAGCCCACGCCGCCATACACGGCTGCGATCCGGAACCCGCGCGCCTCGGCGATCTCGCTCAGCTCGTCGACGATCTGAGCCGCAAGCTCGCGCGTCGGCGCCAGGATGAGCGCCGAGCCGGGCTCGGCGCGATCGGGAAGCCGGTCGACCAGAGGAACCCCGAAGGCGAGCGTCTTGCCCGACCCGGTCGGAGACTGGACGAGGACGTCATGGCCGTCCAGGACGTCGTCGATGACGAGGCGCTGGACGGGGAAAGGCTTGTTGATCCCTCGGCGGGCGAGGGCGTTTGCGACCTGGCGAGATACGCCTAGGTCGGCGAAGGACTGCGACATATGGGTGTGCTCCTTATGAGCGTGTTGGGGAGATCCTGAAACCCCGGAGACGCTCAGAAGCGCATGCGGAAAACGGAACCTCTCGGACACTCATCGGTGGTGTCCGACGTCACGGACTGTAGCGGGGACCTCGGGGAGTCGTTGCTACGCTCGGCTCATTCGGTCAGGGCCAGCCCTGACGCAACGTGCTCGCGCCCCCCGTTCTCGGCTATGCCTCCGCGGTTCGCGTCACTCGAGATCGGAGAATCGCCATGCCGACAGGAACCGTCAAGTGGTTCAGCGACGAGAAGGGCTTCGGGTTCATTCAGCCCGACGACCAGTCCAAGGACGTCTTCGTCCATCAGAGCGTCATCGCGGGCGAGGGCTTTCGCAGCCTCGACGAGGGTGAGAAGGTCACCTTCGAGTCGGAGGACGACGCGAAGGGCCCCAGGGCGACGAGCGTTCAGCGCGGCGCCTAGCTCGGCGCACCGGTTCGGTTGACAGCGACCGGATCACCGGGGCAGACACCCGCGGAGGCCGTCGAGATCCGCCTCGCCGACGGCGAGGCGGTGACGGTCGGCGGGAGCTTCGACGAGATCGAGAAGCGCCTTTCCGACGCGGCCCGTTCGGGACCGTCGCGCCTGGCCTGGCTGCAGCGGGTCGGCGACGGGGCGACCGTCGCCGTGAATCCCGCCCACGTCGTCGCGCTACTTCCGGGCGGCACCTGAGCGCTATCGTGGTGGTGCGCGCTGGGTATCGATGTCCCTCTCTGCCCTCCGAGCCACACTGACCTGAGCGGGACGGGAACGAGGCCGTATGGCCACCGCTGAGACCCGCAGGCCCATGCCGGAGGAGGTCACGAGCTCCATGGCCGGCGTCTGGAAGCGCTTCACCGACCAGCGCCCCACCGGTGCCTCCACCGAGATCAAGGGAAACGTCGTGCGCTGCAGCATCCCCGGCTCCGTGGGCTCCTTCGCCACCGCGTCCGCCGGGAGCGGGGAGGACGAGCAGGATCGCCTCCGCAGCTACCGGCGAGCCGCGACCTCGGCCGTCTCCCGCTCGACTCATTGCCGCGTCGTGGGGATGATCACCCAGCGCGACGAGGACACCGACGTCACGTGCGAGATCTTCGTCCTCGACTCCACCCCCGACCGCCCGGCGTTCGGCCAGCCCGGCTGGATCGTCAGCTGAGGAGCCCCATGGCCAGCACGGAAACACGCGAGTGGACGTGCGCCGACTGCGGCGTCGTCGCGCGGTTCGATCGCCCGGGAGTCGAGAAGCCCGACGGGTGGGCCAAGGACGGCGGCCAATGGCGGTGCCTGGGCTGCCGCCGCGAGAAGGTCATCACCGACGCGATGACCACGCCCGACGACGCCGGCCGGGCGGCCACCCGCCATGCGATCGCCGAGTTCGAGCTGCTGCGCGACCCGGACGCCTCGGACGGGCAGGTCGCCAAGCGCGCCAAGACCTCGCCCGCGATCATCCGCCCGATCCGGGCGGAGCTGCGGGCGTCGGGGCGCCTGCCGGACCCGGACGCGACGGACTGAACCGCGCCTCGATCCGGCGTGCGGACGTTTGCCGCATCGCCGAGTCGGGCAGACCAGGGCCGTGCAAGTCATCGGCCTCATCCTCATCGGAATCGTGATCGGCGTCCTCGCCAGGCTCGCCCTGCCCGGGCGTCAGCACATCGGGTTCCTGATGACGATCCTGCTCGGCATCGCCGGCGCCGTGATCGGCGGGCTGATCGCAAGCGCGATCGGCGAGGGCGACATCTGGGAGCTCAACCTCGTCGGCACCCTGGTCGGGATCGTCGCGGCCATGAAAGGCCCGTCCCATACGTAGGTTATCCCATCGAGGCGTACGAACTCAACGGGTGCCGCGGTATCCGCCGCGCAACCGGACGGCAAGATGGAGAATAGCAAAAGAACAGAAGCCAACAAAATCGCGGTTGTGGACCACCGTATGGGCTGTGGACTAGCGGTAGCATCTCTGCGGCGACCAGAGCGATCTTCCGCAGGCGTCTGCCTTAGATTATTGACGTAGCGATGTGCGTGCTTCACGCATTCACGGTCAAGAATACCTCACAGCGACAAGGATGTTTCGAACGCGCGGCACCAGATCATCTTGAGAATGCCGTGCCCTAGCTCAGCGCTCATCCTACGGTTCGCTTGTCGGGGCGGCCTCGACCGGATCGAACTGATCTTGCTTGGCGGCCTCGTAGGTTTCCACCACCGCTTCGCGCTGCGCCTGGTCCTCGAGTTCAATGTCGCCTACCCGTGAAGCGACCAACTCTTGCCAGTCATTTTTCCGGTCGTAGGCCGTGAGGAACATGTACTCTTTCCCGGGTTCGAGCAGCGGATCCCCGTCCACCAGAATCAACTCGCGTATACGGTCTCCTTTGGAGACACCGTCCTCGGGGTAGTCGCGGTCGGCCGAGTATTCGACGTACCCGCCGCCCTGGTTTACGGTCACTGTGCCGGACAGATTACCTTTGACTGTATCGAGCACCTCGACGGCGAATTGACTCTGCGGTACCGGGGCGATGGGCGTGTTACTGGACGAGACCCTGTCCTGAGCCTTAAGTACGCGTCCTACGAAGACGTTGTCGGCGGAACCGACGAGCGCTCGCTCGTCGGTGATGTCAAACGGATAGGATGCTTGGGACATCCCTATCTGCGACTCATCTTGAGTATGCTCAGATTCTGAGTCTGACCTCTCGTCGTCATCGCTCGCCAAGGACGCGACTACAGACGGCAAAGAGATCACCGCGAGGATTAGAACGGCCAGCACGCGCTTGCTTCCCAGCAATACCGTTAGCCTCCATTGTACATGTTCCAGTAACCGTAGAAGTGGTTCCGATCATGTGTCGTTAGATTGGTGACTCCTTCACCGTTGATGTGGTAGGTGTGCATAACGCAGCATTGTTGGTTAGCACTAGATCTCAACTGATCTACATTGTATATAGAGCCATCCGGGAGAACGAGCATTTCGTAAGGGTGTTTCAAGGACATGGCGTGTCCCGATTCGTGACGGCCGAGCCACCTCTTGTCGGCGGCGCCGTAATTGAACTTGTCGACATGGGCAGGATAGAAGGCTATCGTATCCGGCCCGTACTGGACAGGTGTGTAGAGACCTACAGCATTCGGTCCCCACGGTTGGGAATCGGTCGTGTACCGCAGAGTGTACTTGCCGATCGTGTCATTACGTACCCAGTTAACAATGCCCAAGCCATCCCACGAGGCGACCGCGCTTTGGATGGCGTCCTCGAAGCCGGAGGGGAGGTACGCCCACCTTAGTACCGGTGGATTCCCCACCGTCGAAGAGTTGGTGATGTAACCGTGACCTGCAGATGCTGGTCTTGCCTCCATACCGATTGTTGCTACCGTTATCATCGCAGCCAAGACGGCTAGCAGGACTACGTTTGCCCCAGCAACCAATGCCGAACCTTTCGTCTGGTTACTTTCGACAACGGTATTCATGCACCATCCTTTCCTTGCGCGCCATGCTTAACGCGGTCTCTCTTAGATCTGATCCCCGATCCTTATATAGAACGATGCAATGCTACACTAGCGCTCCGCCTCGCGCAATGGATTTAACTAAAGGTTTACGCTGGCAGAGAAATAGATGGTAGGTGTGCCGCCAAGGCTTTGAGCCACCTTAGAGAAGTCGTCTACGGTGGGTACACGACCTCGCCACCGCGCACGACCAGCGAGACTTGGTCGAGCGCATTCATATCGGTGAGCGGGTCGCTATCCACGACCAGCACGTCGGCGGTCTTTCCCCGTTCCAGGGTGCCGATCTGCTCCCGTAGCCCGCTGACCGTAGCGCCGCCGCGGGTGGCGGCGACGATGACTTCCATCGGCTGGATATCGGCGGCGAGCCAGTGGTCTATCTCGTCCACCGGCATGCCGAGTTCCACGCCGGGGTTGCAGCAGTCGTCGCCGAGGGCGAGGGTACCGCCAGCGGCGTGGAAACGGCGCAGGTTGTCGTACACGATAGGCAAGGTGTTCGCGTTCCACTCGGCGACGGTCCCGTTCTTCTCGGCGATGTTCTGGTAGACGTCTATCGTCGGGATCAGGGCGACATCGCGTTCGACCATCGTGGAGATCAAGTCTTGCGGCATGACGTCGCGCGAGCATGGGCGGCGTCGGTTATGGCGCTTATCTCCGCGTCGGAGAGCTCCGGCCAGCCGGTGTCGGTGCGTCCGCTGACGGCGATCTTGATATGGTCCACGCCGGCGCCGAGCAGTCTGTTTACCTGCGCGCGGGCATCCTCGGGACCACGCACGGCGAGCGCCGGGTAGTCGCAGAGAGGAGGATCAGGAGTAGCGTTATCGCTGTTCTGCGGGACAAGGGGTGGGCTGCTTCTAACCGCCTATCTGGCTCATGGTGCGGTTTCTTGACTCCTCGGGGAGGGTGAGGCCGGCGGCCGGCTTTACCCCGGCGGTGTGCCAGAGGACCTCGTGGATGGCGGGGATGGGATCGGCGGAGCGGATGGCGTCCTTTACCGGCACGTCGAGGTCTGTGAGGAGGCACGGGTGGATCTTGCCGTCCGCCGTGAGCCTCAAACGGCTGCACCTCGCGCAGAAGGGCTCCGAGACCGGGGTTATGACACCGAAGGTGCCGGGCGCGCCGTCGAACTTGAACTCATCAGCCGGTGCGGCGGGATCTTCTTTCTCGATCGGGCGGAGGTCACCGAGTTCTTCTTGGGCGCGAGCCAGGATCTCCTTGCCCGAGATGAACAGCTTCCTGAAGCGCGAGCCGTCGGTGTCGCCGTTGAGGGGCATCAGCTCGATGAAGCGGACGTGCATCGGGTACTTCATCGTCAGCTTCGCCATCTCCGAGATCTCATCGTCGTTCACCCCGCGCATCGCCACCGCGTTCAGCTTCACCGGCGAGAGCGGCGTTTCGAGAGCGGCCATCACCGACTCCCACACCTTCTCGAAGTGGTTGCGGCGCGTGATGAACTGGAACTTCTCCGGCTGCAAGGTGTCGAGAGAGATGTTTATGCGGTCGAGGCCGGCTTCTACCAGACCTTCGAGGTTCTCCTTCAGCAAGAAACCGTTGGTTGTCATGGTCACGTCCTCGAAGCCCATTTCCTTTAGCTGGCCCACGAACCAGACCACGCCGCGCCGGACGAGCGGCTCGCCGCCGGTGACACGAACTTTCGTGACGCCGAGTTGCAGGCAGGCTTCGGCGAAGGTGAGCATCTCTTCCAGGGTGAGGATGTGGGACTTGTCCTGGAAGACTATATCCTCGGGCATGCAGTACTGGCAGCGGAAGTTGCAGCGGTCGGTAACGGAGATCCTGAGGTAGTCCATCTTGCGATTGAAGCTGTCGGTTAGCTGGATCATCGCTCCCTATCTATTACGCTTGCCCGTATTCCATTGTACCGTCTTTCGGATGCCTGGGGCGCGAGGGATCAACCGGCGGACTCCGGCTCCTTGTCTTCGATCAGGCCGAGCCTCCTGGCTACAAAACCGGCGGTCGTGGCCTGAAGGAGAAGGGTTACGCAGATGGCGAGCGCTACCATCGAGACCGCGATCTCCGCTCCCTCGATCCCGCGGGCGAGGAGCAGGCTCGCCACGGCAGCCGGTATGACGCCTGTTTCACGGCACCAAGCGAGGAAGATTATCTCGTTTCTCGTCCACCGGCCCCGCCTATCCGGCAAGAGGCAGATCAGCACGGTCAAGGGACGGGCTATAAAGATGAAGACGGCCATCACGATAAGACCGCCGAAGAAGTAGTGTGTTAGCGCTTCGACCGGAAGGTTGATCCCCAGCGTAACAAACACCAGTAGAGTGGCGATCTCCGCGACCTGGCCGATGAAGTTCTCTAGCAGGTCGGCGTCTTTACCGTGCTGGCCGAGACCTAGTTCCTGCATGTTGCCAACGATGAGGCCCATCACGAAGGCGGCGAGGTAGCCGGAGCCTCCGAGATGCTCGGCAGAGTAGTACATAAGCGCAACCGCTGCCAGGATGATCGCGGCGGGCGACTCGCGCCAGATCCCGGCTCGCCTGGACGAAACCAGGTAAGAGAGAGCCACCCCCGCGACGACCCCGATCACTGCTCCCAACGTGAGGCTTTTCGCGAACTCCCAGATCGGAACCGCCACGGTGAACTGTCCGGACTCCACAGCGGCCGCCACGGTGAGCGTCAGGACTGTTCCGACCGGGTCATTGAATCCCGACTCAGAGATGACGGTATGGGAGACCTTCGGGCGCAGGTTGATCCGCCGGAACAGCGGAATTAGTATCGCCGGATCGGTCGAGGCCAGGACCGCGCCGATCATCAGTGCTATTGGGAAGCTCAGGCCGAACACGGGCACCACGGTCAGAGCCACGATCAGCGCAGTCAGGACGACACCCGGCAATACCAGCATCCCGAGACCGAAGGCCGTCCGCGAGATCACCCGCAGCGAGATGCCCGACCCACCGTGGAAGAGGATCATGGAGACACCAAGCGTAAAGATCAGTTGAGCGCCGAGACCCCTCAAGGGATCGTATGCCAGGCCCAGGACGGTCGGACCGATCAGGGCTCCCATAACGACCAGCACGATCATCGGCGGAACACGCAGGAGTTTGGCGATGGGCTGCGAAAGTAAACCGGCGACCACAATCAGCCCGAAATCAAGGAGGATCTGCTCGCTGTTCATGGCCGGTGGAGCAGGCTTTCTCCATCCCTCATGCGGGCTTGAGCCCCACTATGGCCGCGTACAGGTCTAAGCGGTTTACGATCCCGACCATCCGCCCATCTTTGGTGACGATCACGCTGGAGACGCCATCCGCGACCATCTTGCGCGCCGCCTCGAGCTCGCTCGTCCCGATCTCGATCGTGGAGACCTCGGGAGTCATTACCTCACTGACCGGCTTCTCCGCAGCTTCCGTCAGATAATGCACCCAATTATCCGCGCTATCCGAGACGAACGAAAGATCCTCCATCATCACGAGGTACTTGGGCAGGGCCGAGGCAAGGAGTTGTCCGTCGGTTACGAAGCCAACCACCTTGCCGTCTTCCTCCACTACCGGAACTCCGGGGACGTTGTTCTTTAGAAGGACTTGCAGGACCTCCCGAGCGGACGTTTTCGGGGTTACGCTAACGGCGGAGTGCATTATCTCCGTGAGCTTTATGTTTTTCTCTGGCGCCTCGCCGCGGTCCATGTCGGTCTCCCTGTCTCTCCTTCGCCGTACCCAGTGCCCACATTCTAAAGGCAAGAGACGCTGGGCGACGCCTCCGAGAGAGCGAGCCGCGTTCGACCTGTATACTCTGGTCAATCATGCAAGAATTTCTCGCCATAGCCGTCTTCGTCGTGGTGCTTGCTCTGATCGGGGCCGAGGTGATCAACCGCACGGTCGCGGCACTTCTCGGGGCGGCGGTCCTGATCGCCTTCGGCGTCGTCGAGCAGAGCGAGGCGGCCAGCGAGTTCGTAGACTGGAACACCATCGGACTCCTCGCCGGGATGATGGTGATAGTGGCGATCCTGGACAAAACCGGCATCTTCGAGTACCTGGCGATAAAGAGCGCCCAGTGGGGTAAGGCGCGGCCCGGACGCATCCTGATACTTCTCGCTCTCGTTACCGCGTTCCTTTCGGCGTTTCTGGACAATGTGACCACGGTGATTCTGATGGTCCCGGTGACTTTCCTGATCGCGGACGCGCTCGGCATGTCTCCGATTCCGTTCCTGTTGAGCCAGGTGCTGGCGTCCAACATAGGAGGTGCGGCGACGCTCATCGGAGACCCGCCCAATATCCTGATCGGGAGCGCCGCGGGACTCACATTCGCTGACTTCATCATCAACATGACGCCCGTGGTGCTGCTTACGATACCAGCGGTGCTGGCGTATCTCTACTTCGTTTTTCGCAAGGAGTTCCGGCGTAGCAAGGAGGCTGAGAAGACGATCCGGAAGATGGATGCGCGGGGCGCGATCCGTGACAGAGTGCTACTTCGCAGGTCGCTCACCGTACTGGGATTGGTTATAGTCGCATTCTTCCTACACGGGGCGCTGCACTTGGAGGTGGCGACCATAGCGTTGCTGGGCGCTGCGGCGCTGATGCTCTACACGTGGTCGTCCCTGGCGGCCGCCACCGCCGTCGTGCTCCTCGAGCTCCTCGTGCTCCGGACCGGGCTCCTCCGCGACCGCACGTTCTGGATGGCCTACGCGATCATCCTGTTCTTCCAGTGCGTCGTCGACGGCTGGCTCACGAAGCTGTCGGCCCCGATCGTCATCTACGACGAGGGGCGCATGACCGGGTGGCGCGTCCCGTGGGACGTCCCGGTCGAGGACTTCGCCTTCGGGTTCGCCATGTGCGTCCTGTCGCTGCTGCTCTGGGAGAAGGCGCGCTCAACGTGACGCGCCAACGTGCCGATGGTGCCGCTGTGCGCCGTCTCGCGGCCCTGGTGGTCGTCGCCGTCGTCGCCGTCCTGACGGCGGCAGCCGGCCCCGCCGCCGCCCGGCCCGTCCCCGAGGCGCCCGCCTGCCCCGACTTCCCGGCCGACAGCTGGTGGCACTCGGACATCAGCCGGCTGCCGGCGCACCCGATGTC
>CALMWA010000270.1 GCA_937873125.1 uncultured Actinomycetes bacterium
CTCGGCGTGACCGCGGAAGAGGACGCCGTGCGGCAGGATCACGGCCCCCTTCCCGGTGCTCGTGAGCGACGTCAAGATGTGCAGCAGGAAGGCGTAATCCCCGTTCTTGGCCGGTGGCACGCCCAACTCGAAGCGCCCGAACTCGTCGTGAGCCGGGTCCAAACCGTTGCTCCAGCTCTTCGCGGAGAACGGTGGGTTCGCGACGGCGAAGTCGAAGGTCTTCAGGCCGCCTCCGGGCCGGATGAAGCGCGGGCTGGCGAGGGTGTTGCCCTTGCGGATATCCGCCGTGGTCGCGTCGTGCAGGATCATGTTCATGCGCGCGAGCGCGTGGGTGGCGTTGTCCATCTCCTGGCCGTAGATCGTCATCCGGCGCGGCGCTTCATCGTCCACCTTCAAGAGCAGCGAGCCGGAGCCGCACGTCGGGTCGTAGACCGACTCGTTCGGCTGGGTATCGGGGCCGATGCCTATAACGCGGGCGATGACGCGGGAGACCTCGGCGGGGGTGTAGAACTGGCCCTTGCTCTTCCCGGACTCGGTGGCGAAGTGGCGCATCAGGTACTCGTAGGCGTCGCCCAGCAGGTCATCGCCCTCGGCCCGGTTTGCGGAGAGGTTCAGGTTGGCGAAAATACCGATAAGGCGCGAGAGCCGTTCCACCATCTCCCGGCCCGAGCCGAGCTTATCGTCGTCGTTGAAGTCCGCTACGTCTATGACGCCTTCGAGGTTGTTCGCCACGGCCAGCTTACGGATGATTTTGTTGATCTCCTCGCCGATGTTCTTGTCACCCCGGAGCTTGATCATGTCGTCGAAGCCGCCATCCTCCGGCACCTCTATAAGCGCGTACCGCTTCCCGGCGTACTTGTCCGAGACGTACTTGACGAAGAGCAGGGTGAGGACGTAGTCCTTGTACTGGCTGGCATCCATGCCGCCGCGCAGCTCGTCACAACTACTCCAGAGGGAACGGTAAAGCTCGGATTTCTTTATAGCCAATCTAGCGCCCTCTCGTTCTACCTACTCGACAAACTCGCCGAACCGACGATTATTAAAGCTCAGGTCTCGAACGGGTTCTCGATCTTCAGCCCCTCGATCCGCTGCCCGCTCTG
>CALMWA010000271.1 GCA_937873125.1 uncultured Actinomycetes bacterium
CGCCAGCTCGACGTTGATGTGGCCGAGTACGAAATCGCGCGCCGCCTCGAACGGGACCCCGCGTTCGGCGGCCTCGTCAACCGCCTCCCGTATAATGGTCAGGCACGTCGCCGTCACCGTCTCCGAGAGCACGGGTTCGAGGATCGCCATCTGCTCCACAGTGACGCGGTGGGAGCGCAGTACGGGTCCCCACAACTTGCTGGCAATCTTCTCGCCCTTGGCATAATCTTCCTCCGGCCCTTGCATGAGGGCGTTGACGAACGCCTGCTTCGCCTTCCCACTGCCGAAGTAATCCCGCCGGGCTTCGGGATCGGTCTCATCGTTGTAGATCGGTGGGTGTGCTGGGTGGGTTATGAAGTAGGAGATATCTTCCCTCTCCGGCAGCTCTCCAGCGTACGCCGCAGCCGGATCGAGGGTGACGACCATAGCCCCACTCTTCAGAGACGGCACGATCTCCTTCGCCAGCGAACCTACGACGGTATCGGGTACCGCGAAGATGACCACGTCCGCTTCCCCGACGGCCTCTTCCTGGGAGGTGGGATCCAGCCCTTTCTCACGCAACCGGGCTTGTCCGGCTTCACCCGCCTCCACATAGAGCATCGTGTACTCGGGGGCATCCTTGAGCGCGTTGGTTACCCGGACACCCATACTCCCGGCCGCGCCGAAAACTGCCACGTTCATCATCTGCCTCCTACGCTAGGGTTTTGGTCGTACCTCGAAGAACATCCACAAAAAAGTCTTTTCCGCCCATCTGTCCGCCCTTGAAGACGATCTCCAGCCCATCCATGATGCCCTCCTCCGAATAAACTCGGCAAAGGGGAGCTCCGGGAGCGGCAGGGGCGATCATCTCGACGGCCTTGACGGCTATCTGATCGGCGATGTAGCTCGAGGTGTCACCACCCGCCACGGCGACGCGCCGGACGTCCGCCCCTTCCAGAACAGCCCGCAAGATCCTGCCCGTGGCCTCCGCCAGGGTCCTTCCACCCTTCAGCTTCGCTTCGAGCCCCTTGTAGCCGAGATCCTCCAGACGGCGCGCGGTGGCTTCGCGCCGCGGGTCTTGCGGTCCTCTACAGGTGTGGGCGAGCACGCTGTTTCCACGGGAGATCTGGTCGAACATCTTCTCTACGGCGGCTTCGCTCTCCTCTTCGACGCCTTCCGGGTCCACCAGGCGGGCGGGATCCAGGGGTATGTCGACAAACCCGTGTTGGATGGCCTGCTCGATCTGCCCGTCCGTCACCGGCGAACAGCTCCCGGAGACGGCCACTAGCTGCTCGACCTCTCCCGGCCCCTCGAACTCCCGCGGCTCCGCCAGTTCCCCGGCGGCCCTCCAGTGTGCGGTTAGCGCGTACTCCACGCCTGACGATCCGACCACGAACAGCGGAGCCTCCTCGCTCGACTGGTCCCAGATGAGCTTGCCTACCGTAGAGAGTTGCTCGTCGTAGAGTACGTCGAAGAGAACTATCTCCGGATTATCTCCGAGAACGTCCCGGAGGCGCTCTTCCTCGCCTCCTTCACGGCTTTCGAGCTGGAGGATATCGAAGAGCCCGATCTCCTTGTCGGTCTGATGCGACAGGTGAATCCGAAGATCGCTCTCCAGCATGGGGGTAACGGGATGGTGGCGCATTGGCCCGAGTTGGTCCAGGCGGTAGATCTTGCCGTCCACCCCCGAGCGGGCGAAGTGGTTGCCGAATACCGTGTACCGGCCTAGCCTGGGCGCCCCTACCAGAAGAGGCACGAAGGGCGAGGCGAAGATGCGCTGCCCTACGTCCGTCGCCCGGCCGATGCTTCCTATCTCCGGTGACGAGTCGAAGGTGGAGCACACCTTGTAGTGGAAGACCGGGGCGCCCAGAGCTTTGAGCCTGCTGAATGCCTCGGGCAGAACCCTCTCCATGTCCTCCGGCGACATCGCCCGACTGTCGCCCGCAACCCCGACCGCCCCCACATCCGTAAATTCGGCGAGCGCCTCGGGGGTGGGGGGTCTCAAGAACAGTATAGTCCGCACCCCCGCGCGGGCGAGTGACTCCATGGCATCCGTGGAGCCGGTGAAATCGTCGCCGTAGAAGGTCAGAAGCAAACCATCTGAGAAAGCCACCTATTGCCTCCTGTCTGCAGAGCTTCGAAGTTTTCCAAACTTCTCGAGACTCTGCATGAGCTCTCGATGATCTTCGGCGTATTCTTGAAGAGGGATATCCTCCACCGCCGCCTCCCAGGCCTGGCGGATCGCCGTCACGCCGGCTGCCGGTCCTCCGGGATGCGCTACGATCCCCGCACCGGCCAAGTATATGTAGTCGATGCTCCCGGTAAGACGATAGGTATCCGGGGCTTGCCCACCCCATTGGCCCGAGGAGAGCACGGGCATCGCCCTGTCGTCTGGTGCGAACATAGGAGTCAAACACGCCTTGATGGACCGCACCACCGATTCGTCGGACTCCCAGAACTTGCTCTGCAGGGCGTTGACGTGGAGGTGATCCACACCCGCCAGACGCCACAGCTTCTGGTAAGCGGCGAACTCCATGCCCAGCAGCGGCGAGCGGGTGA
>CALMWA010000272.1 GCA_937873125.1 uncultured Actinomycetes bacterium
GTCGGCTCCAACGTCGTCTCGTATTTCGCCTGGATCCGGATGCGGGAGCTTCCGCGCGTGGCGCGCCCCTTCTGGCTCGCGGCGTTCCTCACCAAAGTCCCGTACTACTGGGGCCTGGACAAGATCTCCCGCGCCCACTTCAACCGCGCCTTCTATAAGAATTACGCTGGCTGGAAACCCGCCCGCGCGAAACGCCTCGGCCACGAATCCTTCGCGGGCTTCACGTTGGAGAGAATGTTCCCCGACGCCCTCCAGCAACTGCGCGACCACAAGGCCGCCGGACACCGCGTCGTCCTCCTCTCCGGCGCCCTGGACTTCCTGCTGGAGCCCATGAAAGACCTCGTGGCCGACGTGCTGTGCGCCACGCTTGCCCAGGAGGATGGCGTATACACCGGTGAGCTCTCCGGGGCTCCGGTGGCCGGTGACGCCCGCGCCCGGATGCTCGCCTCGTTCGCCCGGCGGCGCAACCTCGACCTGTCGAGGAGCTACGCCTACGCCGACTCTATCTCGGACCTCCCGATGCTCGAAGCCGTCGGCAATCCGGTCGCCGTGAACCCCGACCGTCGGCTCGAAACGTCGGCGAAGGAGCGCGGGTGGCGCATCGAACGCTGGGGCAAGAACAGCATCGCCAAAAAGGTCTAGACAGGTCCGGATGTTCTCCCTCGTCTACCGTAAGTCCGTCCCGCGCTACCTGCTCATGCGCGCCGGCGCCAAGCGGATAAACAACCTGGAGACGAGCCGCTTCTCCCCGCTCCACCTCGAAGACATCCCCGAACCGAAACTACCGACGCCGGAGTGGGTGCGGGTGAAGCCGCTGCTCTCCGGCATCTGCGGCTCGGACCTGGGGACGTTGTCCTCGGAGAACTCGCCGTACTTCTCGCCGATCACGTCCCCGCCCTTCGTGATGGGCCACGAGGTAGTTGGTAGCGTCACCGAAGACAATTCCGGCTTCCGCGCCGGGGAACGGGTCGTGCTGGAGCCTGCGCTCGGGTGCCGGGTGCGCGGCATCGAGCCGCCGTGCGAATTCTGCGCGACGGGCCGTTACGCCCTCTGCGTGAACGTCGCCGAGGGGAACATAAGCCCCGGTATTCAGACCGGCTTCTGCCGCGACACGGGCGGTGGCTGGTCGCAGCGCACCCTCGTCGCCCACCCCTCGCAACTCCACCGCGTCCCAGACGAGGTGCCAGACGAGGCCGCCGTCGCCATCGAGCCGCTCGCCTGCGCCGTGCACGCCGCGCTCAAGGTCTGCCTCCAGCCGGGGGATACGACGCTCGTGATCGGGGCGGGCAGCGTCGGGCTGTTTACCGTCGCGGCTTTGCGGCAGCTAACACCGGCGGGCCGCATCATCTGCGTCGCCAAGCACGAACGGCAGAGGAGAGAGGCGATTAGGCTGGGGGCGGACGAGGTGGTACATCCGAAGGAGACTTACACCACGCTCCCGGCGTTGCTCAATACGCGGACGTACAAGCCGGAGCTTGGAAAACCGGTGGTGATGGGCGGAGCGGCACAGGTCTTCGAGTGCGTCGGCTCTCCGGGGACGATGGAGGATGCGGTGCGCCTGGCGAAGCCCGGCGGCCGGGTCTCGCTCGTCGGAATGCCGGGCGCGAGGAGCAGCCTGGACCTGACCGCGCTGTGGTACAAGGAAGTCAGCCTCAGCGGTACATACGCCTACGGGGTTGAGGAGTACGAAGGCGAGACGACGAGCAGCTTCGACCTCGCGCTCCGCATCGCGCCGGAGATCGGGCTGGAGAAGATGGTCGGGCCGCGTTTCCGGCTGGAGGAGTACCGGGAGGCGGTCGCGGCGGCGCGTTCGGCGGGCTGGGCGGGGCACGTGAAGGTGGTCTTCGATCACCGGGGCGTCAGACACTAGACTTCGGCTTTCGGGAATGAGCGTATTAAGCGCTCTAGCCTGAAATCCACGAGCGATTAAAGGGAGCGCGTATGAGCCGACCAGGATTCACGACCATACTCGAAAAGAACAGTCCCGCGATGATGTTCAACGCGGGGGATGGGTTTCATTACGAGAAGCTGCCGGAGGGGACGCGCGTGATCTACCCTCCGGGGCCGGTGGAGCCCCTCGAAGACCCCGGTGTAGCCATCGAGCGGGCGCTCCTGGAACCGATGGGCATGGAGCCGCTGCACGAGCTTCTGCATCCCGGCATGAAGCTCACCATCGTCTTCGACGACGTCTCGTGCCCGCTGCCGCCGATGAAGCCGCCGGACAACCGCCAGCTCGTGATCGAGAAGGTACTGGAGAAGGCAGCGGCCAAAGGCGTGGAGGACATACACCTCATAGCCGCGCTGGGGCTGCATCGCCGCATGACGGAGAAGGAGCTTCGGTGGGCGCTGGGGGGCAAGATCATGTCCCGCTACTACCCCGAGTTTCTCTACAACTACGACGCCGAGGACGAAGACGGCAACGTCGTGATCGGGGAGACGAAACACGGTGAACAGGTCCGCATCAGCCGCCGCGCCGCCGAGTCCGACCTGGTCGTCTACGTGAATATCAACCTCGTGGCGATGAACGGCGGCCACAAGTCCGTCCACACCGGCATCTCCCCCTACAGCTCCATCCGCCACCACCACAACGCGGAGACGCTCCGGAATACCAGGTCTCTAATGGACCCGCCGAACTCGGCGATGCACGGTTCCATAAACCGGATGGGTGAGATCCTGGACGCCAACATAAAGGTCTTCCATATCGAGACGACCCTGAACAACGCGACCTTTCCGGCGGTCTTCAACTTCATGGCCCACCCGGAGCACGAGTGGAACTTCGCCACGAAGGCGAATTTTCTCGCCAACCACGCGGCGACGAGCAAGATGCCCGCAGCGGCGGCCCGCAAAATATTCCAGTCCATCGTCGCTCCGCACAAGATGACCAGCGTTCAGGCCGGCGCGACAGACCCGGTCCACGAAGAGACGATCAAACACCTGCATCGCCAGCAACTCGTCCACGTCGAGGGCCAGTCAGACGTCCTGATGCTCGGCGTACCGTATATCGGGCCGTATAACGTGAACTCGATCATGAACCCCATCCTCGTTCACAACATGGTCCTCGGATACCTCTTCAACCTCTACAAGGGGAAGCCGCTCGTGCGAAAGGGCGGCGTAATAATAGCCACCCACTCCGTACCCTACGAGTTCGACGGGCTCCACCATCCAAGCTACGAGCCGTACTTCAACGAGGTCATCGCGGCTACCACCGACCCCGCCGAGGGCGAGCGGCTGTTCCAGGACAAGTACGCTGAAGACCCCTGGTATCGGACGCTGTACCGAAGCTCCCACGCCTACCACGGCTTCCACCCGTTTACGACCTGGCAGTGGGGGGCGCACGCCCTCGACCACCTCGGAGACGTCATCTTCGTCGGCGGCGACCCGATGACCACTGCGAGGATGGGCTACAAGCGCGCCGACACCGTTGCAGAAGCCCTGGAGATCGCCCAGGACACCGTCGGCCCAAACCCGTCCAAGACCTACATGCACATCCCGCCGCTGTTTATGTGCGAGGTGAGCTAAATTTATCTGCTCGCAGGCTAGTCAACGCGGATGGAAGAAGGTTAGTACATGGGTTCAAGAAATGAGTTGCGCCTTGACAGGTCGCCGCATTTTGAAACATCACCGCTTTTCTGCACGCTGGAGCCAAGCACTGAAGCGGCGTTGAGCCAGCTTCCAAATGTCTACGAGCGTGCCGTCGCCGCCCTGCGCTTTCGTCAGTGTATTGGAGGCGATAAGGATGCTCTCGGAGTATCGGAAGATCATGTTCGTATCATGCAGGCGGCATATCTCCGGGCAGCACTAATGGAGTACGTCGCTATCGAAGAGGTCCTGCCGATCGACTTGGGTAAGCGTGGTTTTGGAGAGAAGCCATTGAGAATTCTCGACACGGGCAATGCAATGTTGATTCTCCTACGAGAGATGCGCCATCTTCAACTGCATCGTGTGAATACTACTTTCAGGAGCACCAGTAGGTCAGCTATTCTGCGAACCAGAAACAAAGAGCAGGAGTTCGAGACAGAACTCACCATCCTGACCATCCCAACTGCGGATTTACGCCAGTTGAAGACACTTCGAAACGCTGCTCGCTTCGACCCAGACGAACTTGATGCAGCCATCTCGTGGTTCTCCCACGCCCAATCCCAGTGGGGTGTAGGGGATGTTGTGCAGTCTGGAATACAAGTCTATGCGGCTGAGCTTGTGCAGCGCTATAGCTTGGCTGCATACTGATGCCCACCAAAGAACTCCGGAGCGCACGATACCCTATCCAGCATGCCTTCGGGTGGACGTTCGTGGGTGGTGTGGACTGGCACCCGACCTCCACAGCTCCACTGCGGTGAACTCTAACCACAAGAGTATGGCAACGAGGAATCCGTAGTAGGCGACCCCCGAGACGAGCAGGCAGACGACGGCGAGCAGGGCGGTGGCGAGGGTGTAGCGGGCGTGGCCGCGCCAGCGGGATTCTCTACCCATTCGGCGTTGGAGAAAGAAAAGTGCAAGCAGCAGTGCGGCCGCGAACACGACGAACGAGGCGTCGTGGATGGTGCCGTGAAGGGAGCGGGCCGGTACGGTCTATTGGGTCGGTCTCGAAGGCCAGAAGCGCCATCGCCGCGCCGGAGATGCCGAGGAGGACGGGACCACTCATCGAGCCTCGGACCATCCCCCGGTGCAGGCCGATGGCGAAGACGATGAGCAGGACGCCGGAGATAACGAAGCTCGCATCCTGGAGCGCGCCGTAGGGACCGAGGGCGAGCCCGCTGGGCCACGCGCCCGCCGGGTCTGTGAGGGGTTGCCAGCCGATCCCGATCATGAAACCGTACTGCGCAGCGGTGAGGACTACGAGACCGCCCGCGAAGACCGCCGGGCCGACAATGCCGCAGATTGCCGCCCGCCGGGGCGTGATGAGGGACCGTTTCACTGGCGAAGCATCTCCCGGGGTTGCCTGCCGTACATGCTCTCATCACCGTGGACGGTCCACAACGCGGGCGTTACGTACCCGCGGCTTGTGGTTGCGCGGGGTACGGGCTCTGTTAGCATGCCGGGGCCGAGAAGGGTTAAAGGAAAGGGAAGAACATGACGAGTCAAGTCTCCCCGCAGGTCGCGGCCGGACAGGAGGGACGGACGCCTGTTGGCACGGTCCACGTGGTGGACCCGCATCCGCTGAACTGGCTGTACATCACCTGGAACACGATGGAGGAGCCTGTACGCACCGACGAACGGGGCCACATGGTCGGGGCTGTGCTGGAGGACTCGCGCTGGACGGGCGAGCGGACGCTGGAGATAGACGTGCGGCGTGGCATCCGGTTTCAGGACGGGGAAGAGTGCACCGCGCACAACTTCAAGCGGGCTTTCGAGGAGATGCAGCGGTGGAAGGCGCCTCATCCGCCGGGGTCGAACCTGAACATCCACCAGGATACGACCATTGAGATCGTCGACGACTATAAGCTTCTCATCCACTTCCCCGAGCCGGACGGGCTCGTTCTGGGCAAGATGCGGGGGATGCACATCCCGAGCACGCGCTTCTGGGAGGAGATCGGCTTCGGATACAGGAAGCTCGGCACCGGCGAAGGCCATTGGTGAGTAATTGACGCTCCGGGCCCGTGGGGCACCGGTCCTTTTACCCTCACCGAGGGCTACTCCTCCCTGTACAACGAGATCGCCATCATGCGGGCCGAACCCTTCGCCTGCACCTGGCTCGACACGCGGCAGGACCGCACCGATAAGGTCGTCCTCACCGCCAACGCCGACCACTGGAACAAGGAGCGCGGTCCGCGTCTTGAGAAGATCGTGTTCCATAATGACATCTCGCCCGCCGAGGCCCTGAACCTCGTGTGTGACACGGAGGGCGAAGTGGACATCGTCACCGAGATCTCGCCCGCCGACATCGAGAGGGTCGAGAGCAGTGAGCACGCACGGCTCCACGCTATAGACGCGATGCGCATCATCCTCGGCCTCGTGAACCGCGGTGTCGAGGACGCTCCTCTGGATGACGCCCGCACTCGCCGGGCGCTCAACATGGCCGTGGACCGCGACCGGCTGGTGAGGGAAGGTTTCGGCGGCTACGCATATCCTGCGGCCGGCGTCACCCCACCCTACGCCATCGGTGGCCTGTCAGACTTGCAGCCTTACCCGCATGACCCCGAAGGGGCGAAGAAGCTCTTTCGAGAGGCTGGCTGGCCTGATGGCAGAGCTCTGAGGCTGGCGACTCTCGCCGACCTCGCGGGTGTTGCGGAGATGTTCGCCGAAGATCTTCGGGACGCGCTGGGGATCGAAGTCGAGCTAACGATCATCCCGAACGAGGAGTTACTCGCCGCACAGCACGCGCTGGTCGAAAAGGTGATGCCGCTGCCTTTCGATGTGCTGGTGTTCGCCTGGATCGACCTGACCTCCGACGCCCCCGCGGCGTTCATGCATGGTGAGCTCTATGGTGAGACCGGCCCGTTTCGCGCCGGCCCTCCAGTCGAGAAGTTCGAAAATCTTATGGGCGAATTCGCCACCGAGGTGGACGCCGGGCGGCAGGGAGAGCTATCAGCCGAGATCGACCGCTTCGTCTACGATGAGGCACTCTCGGTATTTCTGGCCTACCCGCAGGCCCTGTACGCCGTAAACAAGCACGTGAACTTCGTCGGCTACGCTACCACCTTCGAGCTCGCTGAGACCGAAGTGAAAGAAGAACACTGGTCACGAAGGAACGGTTCGTAAAGCAGATAAGACAAAGCAACGGGAAGGGAGAATAAGTATGGCGGAAGCGAAGACAGCGGAGAGCATCACCCTGGAGGACGCAAAAAGGGTGATCGAGGCAGCAGAGAAGAAGGC
>CALMWA010000273.1 GCA_937873125.1 uncultured Actinomycetes bacterium
CTGCTCGATCATCTGCAGGAAGCTGTTGAGCACGCGGCGGATCTCTCCCACGTCGTTGACTATCGCCCGTTGCGAACCGATGGCGTCGAACTCGTCGAAAAAGTAAACGCCCCTCGTCTGCGCCGTGGCGTCGAACACTTGCCGCAGCTTGGCCGCCGTCTCGCCCATGTATCTGCTCATCAGCACGTCTAAACGAACCTGGAACAGTGGAACGCCTAGCTCTCCAGCGAGAACGGACGCGGTGAGGGTCTTACCAGTACCCGGCGGCCCCATCAACAACAACTTTCTTCTGGGTGAGAGCCCATGCTGCAATATCTCGGCGGCGTGACGCTGCTCTCGGATGACACGCTGGATCTGCTGTTCCAATTCGGAGTTCAAAACCATGTCACCCAAACGCGCCTTGGGATACGAGACAGCCAACAGGTCGGCCAATTCGCCGCGGGGGCGGCTTATCGGGACCGGTTGTCCCGTACCGCGTCGTCGCTTTGCCTCGTCGATAAGATCGCGCAGTTCTTCGGCTAGTTTGCCGTGGCCTAGCTTAGCCTCGTGTGCGGCAAGTTGCATCCCCACCGAGATGAAGCGCTGATCATCACCTTCCAGATGTGATTTAAGCAGCGCCTTTAAGTGGTTAGCACTTGCCATGACCTAGTCTCCTCCATCGCACAAGCTCCATCATACGGCAAAACACATCCCATCAGGAAGTCCGAGAACTCGATTCGGTGTTTTTGGAGTGTCCTGCCGTTCAACTCTCATATCCTGCTCGGGATCAAAATAATCTTAGGCGCGTGGTATTAGCCTCAAGTGCTAGCCAGCGAACAACTTCTGAAACCCAGGTAACTATACTGCTGCTTGCAACCAAAGCCCATATGAGATTACTCAAGTTGGATACGAACCACAAACTTCGTAGCGCAACCTACCCGAACGGTCAGGTTGTCGGTAGTGCTACAATTTTTGGTAGGCGCTCGCGGAGGGATTTGGGGCGCGGTTTTAGGGCTGAAACGTATATTTAACAGTCGCATTTGAAAGGCGGATTATCGTGGCGAAGCCGGTTATATTGACCGTGGACGACGAGCCGCGGGTTTCGCGGGTTGTGGGGCGGGATCCCCGGCGACGATCCGCGCGAAGCGCCTGTACGTCCGCCACTGTATTGGCTGCTGATTCAACTCTTGCTCGCGGGTCTAACCCCGGCGGAATGATCTCTTCGATCAACGATGGCTCTGTGTTTGTAGAGCCGGTAAAAACACGGTTACTGGCAAATTCAGAACTAGAGAATGGAGGTTAGGTCGATGGGTAAAGGAACGAAGATATTCGATGAGATCTGCTCGGAGCGGCGCGGGGTGAACACGGCGGTGCTGGAGCAGACGGTGGCTCTGGCGGTCGAGATCGCGCGCGAGGGCCGGGAGGGGCGCAAGATCGGGACGCTCTTCGTCGTGGGCGATACGGAGACGGTGATGAGCAACTCCCGGCCCATGATCCTGGACCCCCTCCAGGGTCACCCGGACGACGCCAAGCACATCAACGACCCGAATGTCCGCGAGACGTTGAAGGAGCTGGCGCAGCTCGACGGCGCGTTCGTGGTCTCGGACGAGGGCATCGTGATCTCGGCGGCCCGCTATATAGACTCCGTCTCCGACAACCTGACCCTGCCCCTGGGACTCGGCAGCCGGCACATGGCCGCGGCTTCCGTGTCGAGCCGGACGGGGGCCGTCGCGGTCGCGGTCTCGGAGTCCTCGATGGTGCGCGTCTTCGACAATGGCGAGCTTATCTCCGAGATTATCCCGGAGCTGTGGATGTGGAACGGCTACAACTCCAGCCTCAAGGGCAAGGTCTCGACCCGCCAGGACGACGAGGTGACGGTGATCAGCCGTGCCGAGTGAGGCCGACCGGGTTCTGGATTTCTGGTTCGGGCGCGAGGACGAGCCGGGCTACGGCGAGTGGCGCGAAGCGTGGTTTCGCAAGGATGAGGCGTTCGACGACGAGGTCCGGGAGCGCTTCGGAGACCTGTACGAGGAGGCCGTGTCCGGCTCCCTGGACGGCTGGCGCGAAGACGCCCGGAGCTGCCTGGCGCTGGTTATCCTGCTGGATCAGTTCCCCCGCAACATGTTCCGGGGCGATCCGCGAACCCACGCCACGGACGATAAGGCTCTCGAAGCCTCGAAATACGCCGTGGACCGGGCGCTCGACCGCGAGCTGCCGGGCTTTCAGCGGCAGTTCCTGTACATGCCGTTCATGCACAGCGAGGACCTCGAAGACCAGCGGCGCTCCGTCGAGCTGTTCGAGATACTCGCGGGAGTACCGGACTCGACGGACGTAACCTCATATGCCGTGCGGCACATGGAGATCGTCGAGCGGTTCGGACGGTTCCCACACCGCAACGAACTCCTCAGCCGGACGTCCACCCCGGAGGAGGCGGAGTTCTTGCAACAACCGGGCTCGTCTTTCTGAGGGCGGCGCGCTCGGCTCCTAGGCGGCCAACAAAACCCGGAGAGGAGTAAGGTGTCGAACATAGGGAATCCCCCGTGTGACGAGGGTGTGATCCGCTCAGGAAAGGCTGACGCACCATGTTCGCGGGAGGCCGAGCCCTGGATTCTGGCCGCCACCGTTATTGGCTCGGCGATGGCTTTTATTGACAGCACGGTGACGAACGTGGCGCTGCCCACCCTACAGATCCAACTCGGCGCGACGGCCGTGGACGCGCAGTGGATAGTGGAGTCCTACACGCTCTTTCTCGCCGCCCTTCTTCTGGTCGGCGGCTCCCTGGGCGACCACTACGGCCGCAAGCGCATCTTCGCCCTGGGCATCGGGATATTCGCCCTCGCCTCGGTGGGCTGCGGCGTCGCGCTGACGCCGGATCAACTCATAGTGGCCCGCGCCGTGCAGGGCATCGGCGGCGCGATGCTGGTTCCGGGGTCACTGGCGATCATCAGCGCGTCCTTCGATGAGGCGCGGCGCGGCAAGGCCATCGGCACGTGGTCGGGCTTCTCCGGGATCACGGCCGCCCTCGGGCCGGTGCTGGGCGGTTATCTGGTGGAGAACGTCTCCTGGCGGGCGGCTTTCCTCGTTAACGTGCCGCTTGCGGCCGTGGTGCTGTACATCGTGTACCGCCACGTCCCGGAGAGCCGCGACCCGGACGCGCGCAGGCTCGACATCCCCGGCGCGGTGCTGGCGACGGTGGGCCTAGGAGGGTTGGTCTTCGGACTGATCCACTCGCAGAGCCACGGCTTCGGAGACTCGCTCGTCCTGATCTCGCTGACACTCGGCGTCGCGGCGCTCGTGGCGTTCGTGTTCGTGGAGATGCGCTCGCTAGAGCCGATGATGCCCCTCTCCTTGTTCCGCTCCCGGAACTTCTCCGGCGCGAACCTGCTCACGCTCCTCCTGTACGCCGGTCTCGGGGGCTCCCTCTACTTCCTGCCGTTCCTGCTGATACAGGTCCACGGCTACTCGGCGACGGCCGCCGGCAGCTCGTTCCTGCCGTTCATCATCATCACGTTCCTGATGTCGCGGTGGGCCGGCGGACTCATCACCCGCTACGGGGCTCGGCTGCCGCTGGTTATAGGACCGATCGTCGCCGCCTTCGGCTTTCTCCTGTACGCGCTCCCCGGCACCGAAGGCTCCTACTGGACGACCTTCTTCCCGGCCGTCGTGGTTCAGGGTCTCGGCATGTCGCTCGTCATAGCACCCCTCACGACCACGGCCATGAACTCCGTCACCGGCCGGCACTCCGGGCTTGCCTCGGGAGTCAACAACGCTGTCTCGCGGACGGCCGGCCTGCTCGCCATACCCGTACTCGGCATCCTGGTCTTCGCCGTCTTCTCCGCCGGCCTGGACAGCCGCGTGGCATCGCTGGACCTTCCGCCCGCCGCTCGACAGCAACTCGAATCCGAGAAGGTTGACCTGGGCGGCGCGGAGGTCCCAGATGGAGTATCGGGTGCGACGGCGGCACGGATAGAGCGGGCGGTGGACGAGGCGTTCGTCGGGGCGTTCCGGCTGGCGATGTACGCGGGGGCGGGGCTCGCGCTGGCGAGCGCGCTCGCGGCGGCGCTCATAATAGAGGGCAAGGGGCAGACGGCCCCCGTGGGGAGAGTCGGTCAACCGGGCGGCGAACCGCGAAGCGAAGGCGCACCGGCATAGAAGAAAATCAGACCAGGAGGTAAGCGAAGATGCAGAGCGAATGTACGCACCTGGATCAGATAAACGACGTGGAGCCGAGCGCAGAGGGGTGCGAGGAGTGTCTGAAGATGGGCGATACCTGGTTCCACCTGCGCGAGTGTTTGATCTGCGGCCACGTCGGCTGCTGCGACAGCTCCAAGAACAAACACGCCACCAAGCACTTCCACGCCACCGAGCATCCGCTGGTGCAGAGCTTCCAGCCGGGTGAAGACTGGATCTGGTGCTACGTGGACGAAGTCGTCATGGAGCCGCAGAGGTAGAGGAGAACCCGATCGTGCCGACGATGATAGTTCTGGTAGATCTAAAAGATGGCGTGAAGCCGGAGGATTACGAGCGTTGGATCTCGGAGTCCTACCGTCCCACGGTGATGAACCTCCCATCCGTTGACGACTGGCGGGGCTACCGGGTCGAGGGAGGAGATCCATCATTCCGGTACGTGGTAACGGTGGAGGTGAACGACGCGCAGCAACTCAGCCGTGACGCCGAAACTGAGGAGATGCAGCGGCTCCTGGGCGAACTCGGTAATTACGCGGAGGTAACGCAGCTGATGACGGAGCGCTTCGTCTGAGCGGCGCGCGGCACAGGGGAAAGTGAGCTATGCCGGGGCTTGAGATCATCCTCGGGTTGCTCGTGGCGGTGGCGGCGCTCGCCACGCTCGCCGCGCGGCTGAAGATTCCGTACCCGATCTTCCTGGTCCTGGGCGGGTCTCTGCTCGGGTTCATACCAGGACTTCCGAGGGTCGAACTCGACCCGGAGCTGGTCTTCCTGATCTTCCTGCCCCCGCTGTTGTACGTCTCGGCGCTGTTCACGTCGTGGCGCGACTTCCGGGCGAACATCCGGCCGATCTCGCTGCTCGCCGTCGGCCTGGTGCTTATGACGACCCTCGTGGTGGCGGCGGTCGCGCATTACCTGATCGGGCTGCCGTGGGCGGCGGCGTTCGTGCTCGGGGCCATCGTCTCCCCCACCGACGCCATAGCCGCGACCACCATCGCCCAGCGCCTCGGCGTACCCCGCCGCATCGTAACCATCCTCGAAGGCGAGAGCCTCGTCAACGACGCGACGGGTATCGTCGCCTACCGCATCGCCGTGGCCGCCGTGTTGACGGGCGCGTTCTCGTTCTGGGCGGCGGGCTTGCAGTTCGTCGTCGGGGCCGCCGGTGGGATCGCCTTCGGGCTCGCGGTCGGGTGGCTCGTGATCTGGGCGCGGCGCAAACTCTTGGACGATCCGTCGATCCAGAACACCGTCTCGCTGCTGACGCCGTTCATGGCATACTTGCTGGCCGAGGAGCTGCCGCCGTATCTGTGGCACGACCTGCTCGGCCTACCGGGAGAGCTGCACCTCTCCGGCGTGCTCGCGGTGGTGGCTACGGGACTGTATCTCGGCCGCAAGGCTCCGTATATCGTCTCATCCAGCACGCGGCTTCAGGGGTATCCGGTGTGGGAGTTAGTCACGTTCCTTTTGAACGGTTTGATCTTCGTCCTGATCGGACTCCAATTGAGGACGGTAATCGGCGGGTT
>CALMWA010000274.1 GCA_937873125.1 uncultured Actinomycetes bacterium
CGCTCTTCGCGGAGTGGGACGAGCGTGAAGGTCCGGTGGAGTTGGTCCTGGCGGGGGACTTCTTCGACTTTCTCCAGATAGGCTCCGTACCCGACGGGGAAGACCGTGCGTCCCTGACTATCGCGCGTCCGGAGTACGGAGAGATGTTCGAGGCGCTCAAGCGGTTCAAGAGTGGCGACGGGAAGCGGGTAGTCTACCTGCCCGGCAACCACGACGCGGAGTCTTTTTGGAACCCGAAGATACAGGAGACCCTGCGGGAGCGAGGGCTGGTGGACGAATTTGCTTTCTCTTACCTGGCCTGCATGAAGCCGGAAGGGAAGCAGCGGATCATCTACTGCGAACACGGGAATCAGTTCGATCCCCAGAACACCGTCGAGGACTACGGCGACCGGCTCGACACGCCGTTGGGCCACCATATCGTCACGGACTTCACGCGGCGCGTTGCGCCGTTTGGTGAGGTGTCACCTGGCCTGGACCTCTCCGAGATAAAGATGGTCTACCCGCTGGTGGCGATACCACAGTGGATCGCAAGCCGCTACTTCTACAACTTGGTCGGCAAGGCTACGGCTTACCTGCTTCTGCCGCTCCTCGCGAGTTACGTTCTCTATAGGGCTGCGGCTTACATCCTCTCGGTCGCAGAGGGGAACCCGCTCAGGTTCCTTCAGAGTTACCAGGAGTTGCCCCGGATACACGAGCTATTCGCGGAGATCGCCGGCTTCGCGCTCTTGATCCTCCTGATATTCACGATCTTCTTTCTCGCCGTCCGTCGTGCGGTCCGCCGCGCTTTATCAACTGCGGGCGGTGGCCGAGAGCTTCGCTATTCCCCCGCCGAGGCGTCGCGGCAGAAGATCCACGCCGTCCTCGACGGCAAGTCCCAATTACCGATGAATCCTTTTTCGCGTCCAACGGATATAGACATCTTCGTCTCCGGGCATACGCACCTGCCCTCCTTGACCGAGCTAAAGCGTCCGCACGGGGGCCGTCAGGTGATGGTCAACTCCGGGTGCTGGCTACGCCAGCTCCAACCGATCAAGCCACATCTCAATGGCCCGCCGGTTTTCGTTTCTAAGTTCGTGTTGACGCACGTCCGCATCTTCGCGCGGGACTCCGGGTTGTGCGTGGAGCTTTGGGAGCACCCCAAACCCGCCGAGCAGCGGCTAACACGCCTGGAACGGCTCCTCTCCTGGAACCGCCGTCTCCCACAACCATCAGCGGACTCAAAGCCCCGCCCGCTGGTAGCATCAACGGTATAGTGACGACAGCCGCGCCGGACGGTACAGGAGGAGGAAGGCTGTGATCGAGTCCCTGAACTTCATCGGCGGCGGACGCGAGCAGGGACCGGCGGCCCTGGACTTCTACTCCACCTGGAAGACCGTCGCAATCCGGGCGGTGTAGGAGATGAAGACCACCGGCTTCACGCACGTCAGCGTCAGCGCCCACGACCTCGAAGAATCGGCGCGCTTTTACAAGGATCTCCTAGGGATAGAGGAGGTGCCGTCTCCCGATTTTCCGTTTCCAGTCCGGTGGCTGCGCGTGGGAGACCTGCAACTGCACCTGTTTCAGAGCGACGATCCCGCGCCCGCCGCCCACCACTTCGGCATCGAGGTAGACGACTTCGAGGCGGCGTACAGGAGGGTGAACGAGTTGGGCGTCGGGATCGGGGAGGGCTACTTCTCCAACGTCTACGAGTTGCCGGACGGCGCGGTGCAATTGTATGTCCGCGACCCGGCGGGCAACATGCTGGAGATAAACTGGCCCAACGCCGAAACCCTCGACCGCTCGGTGGTGTCGGAGATACAGAAGGTACCCGGCAACCCCGACGCCCGGCTCTACCTGCGCCGCTGAGCGGTTGCTCGCGGTTCGCCGGAGCGTTACGCTACGGTTAGGCAAGGGAAAGGGGTTCTAGTGGCCGAGGACTTGGGGATGCGGGCCGTCGAAGCGTTGGGGCTGCCGGATCAGGCGATAGACTCAGATAAGTTGCCGTGGGTGCCGCAGGGGGAGCGGGTATGGTTCAAGCCGTTGAGGTTCGACCTTTCGAGCGGGCGTTGGATCAACCTGCTCAAGGTCGAAGGCTCCGGGAAGGTCAACCGGCATCGGCACTCCGGCGGAGAGGTCATGGGCTACTGCATCGAGGGTTCGTGGCACTATCTGGAACGGGACTGGGTGGCGCGTCCGGGCACGCTGGTCTACGAGCCGCCGGGCGACATTCACACGCTGGTCGTGGATGAGGGGGTGGAGCGCATGATCACGCTCTTCATACTTGCAGGAACG
>CALMWA010000275.1 GCA_937873125.1 uncultured Actinomycetes bacterium
TCGTAGCCCTTGCGTTCCAGCTCCCGGCCCGCCAGCCACGTGGCGACGATGATACCGAGCGCGATACACAGGCCGTAGTAGCGCAGAGCCAGAGGTCCGATCTCGAATATGATCGGCGACGGCGGACTTGGCAAGGAAAAGGCTGCTAACAACCTGACTCTCCTCTCTTCGACCATGGTCGGATATCTGAGTGCTCTTGACGTGGTTCGTCGAGAAGCGCGCGGTGGTAGAGGGCGAAGCGTTCGCCGCTCTGGCTGATCCGTGCTCCTCCGTACTCCCATCCGATCTTCTCGTAGAAGGGACCGGCTCCCCGCGAATCGGGGAGGGTGGCGAGTTCTAGGCGCTCCAGACCGGCGTGACGCGCCCGGTTCTCGTAGGCCTCTACGAGCGAGGAGCCTATGCCGCATCCGCGCTGATCGCCGGCGACCATAACGTGTGCCAGTAGGCCGACGCCATTGTCCCGGCTCTTCTCTCCCTTCCCCGAGTGCTTCTCGGGGATAAAGGACCGGGCGATGCCCCGGATGTATCGGGCGGCACGAGTACGCACCAGATCCCAGCCGAGCTTCGGGTTGCGGATTGCCCGAACCGCGGCCCAGAGCACTAGACTCGCTCCGTGATGTCGAACGAGCCAGCCGTAGTGCGCCGGGGTGTCGAGAGTTCCTAAAAGCGCGCCCACGGTCTTCCCGGTCGCGTAGTCGCTGGCGACGATGACCGTCGCGTACGGACTCTCCGCGAACGCCAGATGATAGCGGGCGAGGAACCGTTGCCCGAAGCGGGTGACGAAGTCGTCCGGAAGAGCGTTCAGGTGCAGGGCGGAGGTCTGAGGGACGTCCGGCGGGGCGAACTGGCGGATGCTCACGGCAGGCGGCAGAGTCCTCTTCATCCTCACTCCACCAACTCCGCCTGCACGATCAGGCGCTTCGAGTAGTCCGGCAGCGTGCAGGTCTGGAGCGTGAGGATGTTTTTACCCTTCACAGGCTCGGTCACGGAGAGGTCCGTCGGGGGAACGATGAACTCTTTAAAGACCCGGTAGGTGTACTTCTTGCCATCGGCGTCGGTGATGAAGACCTCATCGCCGTCCTTAAGTTTTTTCAGGTCGTAGAAGGCCAGGAAGCTGTCGGTGCTCGGATAGCCAAGCCGATGGCCCGCCAAATAGACGTTGGCCCCCTCCTGCCAGGGGAAACCCGTACCCTTGAGGTGTATGGCGGCGTTTTCTCGGAGTTTCTCCTCGTCGTCACCCGCCGCGTCCGGCACGGTAGCGTCCTTGACACGCGCCATCTTCGGGACGGTGACCGTGAGGGTCTTGTCCTTTGGCCCTGTAGCGGCCGGCTCTCTTGCGTCCTCCTGTGAGTTACTGATGGTGGGGACGTTGAAGTTCCCCGGGTCCTTGATGCCCGTGGCCGTGCTCACCAGGTTCTGACCGAAAAAGAAGGACCCGATCAGAATCACTCCAGCCGCCACCAGGCCCATGCTAAAGAGTCCGAAGACAATGTTCTTGATACGCATTTGTGGTATGCCTCCCGGCATTTGTCCGTGATCATTGCTCCGCGAATCGAGAAGTCGATTGAGCGGTTCGTATAGAGCCCTGAACGGGCAGAGATCAGGAACGACTTACAGGAGAAACACCTGTAGCTGAGATCGCGCGGGTATCCGCGGGGGAGGGAGAATGACCGGCGGCGGGAATCTTCTGGCGGTCAGGACCGCTCCGACACCAGCCCACCTGCGCGCGACGCCAAACATAAGTCCCAGAGCCGCTCCCAGGGAGACCGCGAAGAGGGTCGCGGCGTAGACCGCGCCGGCCGGTCCATGGTTCCCCGGGCTGTCATCCGCGGAGCCTGACTGCGTGTCAGGCATATGCACCTTGGGAGATTCCATGGAGCCGAACACGGGCGCGTGTTGGAACTCGAGGAGACCGCAGAGGCATATTACTCCGGCCACGAAGACCAGAAGAAGTCCGGAACTGGTTAGCCTAGGCGACAGCACCAAGTGCCTCCTCGACCAGGGTACGCTCGCTCTCGAAGGTTCCAGCCGGGCCGAATGTCGTTCCGTTATCCGAGGCCATCATTCCGAGATTCTACTACGCACTGATCGATCCGCACCTCAGACCTGATCCAGCAGACTATTGGCTCAGCGGAATGACGGTGCGATACTTGCCGCCTGGGGACTGCTCCGGTGGCTCCGCGGCGCGTTCGACAGCGACGTGCCCAAGCCCGTGCTCGGCCAGCAGGCGGGTGATCTCGGCACGCACCGCCCGCCACACGCGGTCGGGGTCGGCGCCCGCCGCGGAACGCAGGCGCACGCGCAGGGTCGCCGGCGCGGTCTGCGCGACCTGGAACAGCTCGATCCCGGGGGTGCGGTCGACCACGGTGACGAACGCCAGCGGCGGAACGGCGACCCGCCCGGCATCCCGCCCGCCGTGGTCGGCGGGAAAGGTAAGCACGTCGGCGGCGCGTCCCTGCACGCGGATGGCGGGCAACGGGTCGCCGCAGGAGCAGGGGTCGGGCCGCTGTACGACACTGTCGCCGAGGTCGTAGCGCAGGATCGGCTGGACGCGGTTGGCGAGGTTGCTCACCAGGACCGTGTGCGACCGCTCGCCCGGAGGCACGGGCCGGTGGTCGGCGTCGACCGGCTCGACCACCACCCAGTCGCCGTTGACGTGGTACCAGCCGTGGGTGCACCCGTAGCTCAGGAAGGGGACCTCGGTGGCCGCGTAGCTGTCGCCGACCTTGGCGCCGAACGCCCCGGCGATCCGGTCGCGCTCGCCTGCCGGCAGTCCCTCGGCCGCGAGCGCCAACAGGACCGGGTCGATGCGCAGGCGCCCGACTTCCTGCTCGCCGGCCAGCAGCGCGGCCGTGCTGGCGTAGGGGGCGACGACGGCCGGGCGGAACCGGTTGAGCCCGGCGACCAGCTCGGGCAGGGGCGTTTGAACCGGGAACACTTGGATCGCCCTCGCCCGCAACCGGCTGCCCTTGCGCAGGCGGGCCGCGGCGACGGCCGACGCGAAGTGGCCGCCGGTCGCCATTACCATGGCCATGCGCCCGCCGCGCGCCACGATCCGGAGAACGTCGCCGATGCTCAGCCAAGCGCCCACCATGCGCGTGGCGAGGGCGTTGGTCACGGCGAGGCTCCGGTCGTCCATCACGAAGATGCCGCGCGTCCCGGTGGTGCCCGAGGTGGTGGCCACCGTGTACCCGCCCAGGAACCGCTCCCCGACCAGGTCCGGATCCTCCGCGAACGCGCGCGCCTTCTCGACGGTCACCCCGCGGTCAGTGGGCCAGTCGTCGAAGCG
>CALMWA010000276.1 GCA_937873125.1 uncultured Actinomycetes bacterium
CTCAGGGGACCGCGGAGCAAGAGACGGTCGTTGCCGAGACCCCATCGGGTGGGTCGCCGGTCGCCGAGGAGGTAGACCGGGAGGAGCCGGGCCTCGCCTCGCAGGATAGCTCGAATGACTTCTTCGAGGAGCGGGAGCAGGCTGATGGAGAGAGCCGATCCAACGAGGAGTCGAGCGAAGATCCGCTGGAGCGCGAGAAGGAAGACAATAGGATCTTCCGCGCCAGCCGCTTCCTGCGCCGGCGTGGGTGAGGGGTTTCTTAGCCGCACAAAGCACGGAACTCTAGTATCGCTCAGGGTCTCGCCGGGAGCCAGAGCGAGTGTCTAGTCGGGAAACTATGGCGAGGGCGCGTTGAAGCTGCGCGTCGCCGCACCTCCGGTGGATGGCAAGGCGAACTCGGAGGTTTGCCGGTACCTGGCGAAGCTGCTCGGACTGCCGCAGTCCAGGGTCGAAATAGTGCGGGGTGCGTACGGGCGTGACAAGGTCGTTCTCATCCGGAATGTGGATCCCGACGACGTCCGGCGCACCCTCGCGACCGGGACCGAGTAACATCTCTTGAGCGTGCGGAGCTTCGAGGTGCTGCCGGCCGACGCGGGCGAGAGGTTAGACCGCCTCGTGGCGCGGCGGTTGGAGGTTAGCCGGAGCGTCGTGCAGCGTCTGAACGCCGGCGGCATGCTTCGTGTCAACGGCGAAGAGACTTCGGCGTCACATAAAGTTCACGCCGGAGACGAGATCGAAATCCGAATGCCGGAGGAGAACCTGACCGCCGAAGATATCACCGTCCTGGTGGTGTTCGAGGACGAGCATCTGGTTGTGGTAAACAAGCCCGCCGGGCTCGTCGTGCATCCGGGAGCCGGCAATCCGTCGGGTACGCTGGTGAACGCGCTGCTGAAAAGAGGGATAGCCGGCGGAGAAGATCCGCAGCGGCCCGGCATCGTCCACCGGTTGGACCGTGACACCTCCGGCCTGATGGTGGTGGTGAAGGGAGAGCCGGCGTATTCGGATCTGGTGCGGCAGCTCTCGGAACGGCGGGTGCGGAGGGTGTACCGGGCCATCGTCGTCGGCGAGGGACTGCCACCCACGGGGACGGTAGACTCGCCGGTCGGTCGTAATCCATCGAACCCCACTCTCATGGCGGCCGGTATCGGGAAGCAGGCCATTACTCACTTCGAGGTGCTACGCAAATCGGTGGGACATACAATGCTCCGGGTACGGCTGGAGACCGGGAGGACGCACCAGATCCGGGTCCACCTCTCCGCCATCGGGTACCCCGTCTATGCGGACCCGCTCTACGGTACGGCTGTCCCCGGACACCGACTCTGGCTTCACGCTGAGCAGCTCGAATTCACGCATCCGGTCACGGGGAAGCCGCTGGAGTTCGTGGCGGAGATACCGGCCGACCTGCGCGAGTCGGCGCGCGAGCTTGACGCTTCCTTCGACCTCTGGTAGCTTGAGCGGCGATATACCGATCCTTTAACGGCGTCCCGAGAGGCGCGAAGGAGGTAAATGGGCTTGAGTCGTTCAAGCACGCGCGAGCGCCCGCAGTCGCAGGTGCTCACGGCGGATGGTCTGAACCGTTCGCTCCGCCGAATATCTCACGAGATACTGGAACGAAACGCATCCGCGCTCGAAGGGCTGGCGCTAGTCGGCGTGTTGACGCGCGGGGTCCCGCTGGCACGCAGGATCTCGGACAACATCCGCCAGTTCGAGGGGTTGGAGATCCCGGTAGGGTCCCTGGATATTACCCTTCACCGCGACGACCTGGGCGGCGAGGAACCGGAGCTCCATCGTAGCGACATACCTTTTGAGGTTGCCGGACGCACGGTAGTTCTGGTGGACGACGTGCTGTACACGGGCCGCACGGCACGGGCGGCGATGGACGCACTGCTAGAAATGGGCCGGCCGGCCGCGATCCGGCTCGCCATACTCGTTGACCGGGGGCACCGCGAGTTGCCGATCCGGGCCGATTATGTGGGCAAGAACGTGCCGACCGCCCGCGATGAGCGGGTGCGCGTCAGCCTGACCGAGACGGACGGGGAAGATGGGGTGATCACCGTTGCTGAGTAGAGACTTCCTGACGCTCGAAGGCGTCGGACGAGAGGAGTTGCGCGAGGTGATCTCGCTGGCGCGCACTCATGCGGACGGACGCCTGTCGCACCCCCTGGACGGTAAGACCGTGTGCCTCGCTTTCTTCGAGTCTTCGACGCGCACGGCCGTATCTTTCGACCTTGCCGCGCGCCGGTGCGGGGCCGATGTGATCTCGCTCTCCGAGAAAGGCTCCTCCATCTCCAAGGGCGAGTCCCTGATAGATACCGTCGTCACGCTAGACCGGCTAGGCGCCGACGCTCTCGTCCTCCGCCATCCGGCCGCCGGAGCCTCGATGCTCGCGGCCCGGCATACGGAGGCGGCTGTGATCAACGCAGGCGACGGCTGCGGCCAGCATCCGACCCAGGCGCTTCTGGATCTGTACGCCCTGAGCGAGGCCGTCGGCGGCTTCGACGAGCTTGAGGGCCGCCGCGTCGCCATCGCCGGAGACATACTGCACAGCCGGGTCGCACGCAGCGTAATCCCCGCGTTCCGGGCGGCGGGGATGGATCTCGCCATCGTCGCCCCGCTGACGCTGCTGCCCCAGGAGGCCGATGCGTGGGGTGTGCCGATCCTCGACTCCGTGGATGGTGCTCTCGAATGGGGTGCGGACGTGGTCTACCTCCTGCGGCTGCAGAACGAGCGGATGAACGGTAGATCGCCGCGGGTTCCGTCCGTCGGCGAGTATGCAAGGTTCTACGGGGTCGCGCGCAGACACCTTCGGGATGGGTTGCTCGTCATGCATCCGGGTCCGGTCAACCGGGGAGTCGAAATCGCCGGCGACGTGGTTCTCGATGGGGCTTCGCTGGTCCCAGGTCAGGTCGCAGCCGGTATCGCCGTCCGCTCGGCTGTCCTCACCCTCGCCACCGGAGCCACCCACGAGGTAGCCGCGTGAGCCGGGCCGTAAACGCCAGCGAATTCGTAATCCGCAACGCCCACGTTCTCGATCCGTCAAGCGATCTCGACCGCATCACCGACGTGCGTCTGACGGAGGGGCGCATCGCGGAGGTTGGGGATGGCCTTCGCGGAGGGCGCGAGCTGGACGCGGATGGGCTTCACCTCTTTCCCGGTTTCGTGGACGTTCACGCCCACTGGCGCACGCCGGGCCGGGAGGACGAGGAGACGATAGAGAGCGGGTCAGCCGCCGCGGCGGCCGGCGGTTTCACTAGCGTCGTGATGATGCCGAACACCGACCCGGTGGTGGACAAACCCGTGATCGTGAGCGGATTGATGCGCCGCATAGAGCAGGAATCCCGCGTCCGGGCCTACATCTCCGCTGCCCTGCACGCTGGTCTAGAAGGCAAACGGCTCACGGAGATGCGGCTGCTGAAAGAGGCCGGAGCATTCTGCGTCTCGGACGACGGGCTCGGTACGGCATCGGCGGGCGTGTTGCGGAACGGCATGCTCTACGCCCGCACGGCCGGGCTGCCCGTGATCCTGCACTGCGAAGACCACACGCTAGCGACTGGCGTCGTCCACGATGGCGTCGCGGCGGCCCTCGCCGGTATCCCCGGCTCCCCCGCGAGTGCCGAGGACGCCGCGACGGCGACGGCCCTGATCCTCGCAGCGGAGACCGGCGCGAAGGTCCACATCACGCACGTCTCGACGGCGCTCTCCGCGGCGCTGGTCGCGTTCTTCAAGAGTCGCGCCGACGTTACCGGCGACACCACACCGCACCACCTGACGCTGACCGACGATCTCGTGAGCACGCTGGAAGGCATGTACCGTGTAAATCCGCCGCTACGACCGGACGACGACCGCCGGGGAGTCGGGGAGGCACTTCGGGACGGTGTACTGGACTTCGTGGCTACGGATCACGCGCCGCATGCCTCCGAGGAGAAGGAGCTGCCTATCGAGGAAGCCGCGCCGGGTTTTCTCGGGCACGAGACGGCCTTCGCGGCTTTGTACAGCGAGATCGTGCTTGGGGGCGTTCTGCCGCTCTCGCGCCTGGTCGAGGCGATGTCCTGCGCGCCCGGCCGGTGGATGAGTGAAGGCGCGGGTACAATCGGCGTCGGAGCATCGGCGGACCTGACGCTCGTGGATCTCTCCGAGGAATGGACGGTCGGCCGGGAGAGCCTTCTCAGCCAGTCCGCCAACTCGCCGTACACCGGACGCAAGCTGACGAGTAGGGTCGTCGGTACTATAGTTGGCGGAGAGCTTATACATGACAGAACAGGAGCACGATTTGGAGTACGGGCCTAGACGGGCGACCCTCGTCCTTGAGGACGGGGCCACTTTCGAGGGGAAGACCTTTGCTGGAGACGGCGAAATCGCGGGCGAGGTAGTCTTTACCACCAGCATGGTCGGTTATCAGGAGACACTCACCGACCCGTCTTACCGGGGGCAGATCGTACTGTTTACCTATCCTCTGATCGGGAACTACGGTGTCATCCCCGGCGAAGACGAGTCGCGGAACGTGCAGGCCGCCGCCGTCCTCGTGCGCGAATACACCCCGTACCATAGCAACTGGGCCAGCGAGCGCTCCCTGGCGGCCATGCTGGACGAGGCCGGGGTCATGGGCATCGAAGGTCTGGACACCCGCGCCCTCACCCGCTACCTGCGCGACCGGGGCGCGATGCGGGGCGTCATCTCCACCGTCGAACACGACTCGAACAATCTGCGCGAGAAAGCCAACGCTCACCCCTCGATGGTCGGCCTCGACCTCGCCTCCGGCATCACCGAGCTTACTGAGTCACTGATCATGCCGGCCGTCGGCGAAGAACGGTGCCGCATCGCAGCGCTCGACTACGGAGTCAAGGGCTCCATCTACAAGGAGCTTCGCAGCCGCGGCGCCACGGTCATCGCGCTGCCGGGCTCCTCGTCGTCGGAGGAAGTCCTGGCAACCGGGGCTGACGGCCTCTTCCTGTCGAACGGGCCCGGCGACCCGGCTGCTCTTCAGGAGGCCGTAAACACCCTGCGTCCCGTAATCGGCGAGGTGCCGGTCTTCGGGATCTGTCTCGGACACCAGCTACTCGGGCTCGCACTCGGTTGCGAGACGTACAAGATGCCGTTTGGACATCACGGGGCCAATCATCCAGTACGCAACCTGGCGACGGGCCGCATCGAGATCACCAGCCAGAACCACGGCTTCGCCGTTCGCGAGGAGACTATGCCGGAGGGGGTCGACCTCACGCACCGCAACCTCTACGACGGCACCGTCGAAGGCATAGCCAGCCGGGATGCCCGCGCCTGGAGCGTCCAGTACCATCCCGAGTCGAGCCCCGGCCCGCGCGACTCCGGCTACCTGTTCGACGAGTTCGTGGAGACCATCTCCGCGAAAGCCCAAGTCTAACGTGCCGCGCCGCGACGACATAGAGAGCATCCTGATCATCGGCTCCGGGCCGATCGTGATCGGCCAGGCCGCCGAGTTCGACTACTCCGGGACCCAGGCCTGCCGCGCTCTGCGCGAAGAGGGCTACCGCGTGATCCTTGTTAACTCGAACCCGGCGACCATCATGACCGATCCCGAGGTCGCCGACGCCACCTACATCGAGCCGCTCACGACCGGCACGCTGGCCGAGGTCATCCGCCGCGAACGTCCCGATGCTCTCCTCCCGACCCTCGGCGGCCAGACCGCCCTGAACCTCGCCATCGAACTGCACGAGGCCGCCATCCTCGAAGACTACGGCGTCGAGTTGCTCGGCGCCTCCATCGAGTCAATACGCATGGCCGAGGACCGCCGGCTATTCCGGGACGCGATGGACCGCATCGGGCTGAAAGTCCCCGATAGTAGCGTCGTGCGCGACCTGCCGGAAGCGGAGGAGCTCGCCGAGCGCATCGGCTACCCGCTCATCATCCGCCCGAGCTTCACCCTCGGCGGCAAGGGCGGCGCGACCGCCAACGACCTGCGTGAGCTGCGCCGCGCCGTCACGGACGGACTCGACGCGAGCCCCGTGCGGAGCGTGCTCGTCGAGCGGAGCATCGCCGGTTGGAAGGAGTTCGAGCTGGAGGTCATGCGCGACCTCGCGGACAATGTCGTGATCATCTGCTCCATAGAGAACGTGGACCCGATGGGCGTTCACACCGGCGACTCTATAACCGTCGCCCCCGCCCAGACCCTCTCCGACCGCCAGTATCAGACCCTCCGAAGCGCCTCTATCCGCATAATACGTGAGATCGGGGTGCAGACCGGAGGCTCGAACATCCAGTTCGCGGTTGACCCGGAGAGCGATGACTTCTACGTAATCGAGATGAACCCGCGCGTCTCCCGGTCGAGCGCACTGGCGAGCAAGGCGACTGGATTCCCGATCGCGAAGATAGCGGCCAAGCTGGCGGTCGGGTACGCGCTCGATGAGATCCCCAACGACATCACCAGTGCCACGCCTGCATCCTTCGAGCCGGCCCTGGACTACGTCGTCACCAAGATTCCGCGCTTCACATTCGAGAAGTTCCCCGGCGCCACGCCCCGGCTCACCACCAAGATGCACTCCGTAGGTGAGGTCATGGCCATAGGGCGGACGTTCACGGAGAGCTTGCTGAAAGCTATGGCTTCACTGGAGGTAGAGCCGCGAGACATAACCCCGAACCTCGACGAGCCCAACCCGTACAGGATCTTCGCGATATTCGACGCTTTGCGAAGCGGGATGGACATCCCCGAAATATTCGCCAAGACCCGCATAGATCCGTTTTTTATCGCCTCCATTGCCAAGATAGTGGCCGCCGAAGGCGCCATTTCGGGCGGCCTGAGCGCTGACGCGCTGCTGGAGTTAAAACGCATCGGCCTCCCGGACGAGGCTCTGGCCGCGGCGTCCGGGGTCTCCCGCGAGGTGGTGCGTGGCGTCCGGCACGCTCTGAACATCGTGCCGACGTACAAGTCCGTAGATACCTGCGCCGGTGAGTTCCCGGCCCGCACGCCCTACTACTACTCGACCTACGAGACCGAAGATGAGGTCGCGCGGGGCGAGAACAGCTCGGTGGTCGTGTTGGGTAGCGGGCCGAACCGTATCGGGCAGGGCGTGGAGTTCGATTACGCCTGCGTTCACGCGAGCTACGCGCTCAAGGAGGCCGGCTACGACGCCGTTATGGTCAACTCGAACCCGGAGACGGTCTCGACGGACTACGATACCTCGACACGACTGTATTTCGAGCCGCTCTCGGAGGAGTACGTGTTGGAGGTGCTGCGCCGGGAGAAGCCCGAGGGTGTCGTCCTCCAGTTCGGGGGGCAGAGCCCGCTCAAGCTCGCGCGGGTGCTGGAGAAGGAGGGCTTCAAGATACTGGGCACATCCCCGGACGCCATAGATCTCGCCGAGGACCGCTCCAGATTCGGGCGTCTGCTGACGGACCTCGGCCTCCCGCACCCGAGGTTCGGGACCGCGATGTCGCCGGAAGAGGCCATACGGGTAGCCGAAGACCTCGGTTATCCCGTGGTCGTGCGCCCTTCTTACGTGCTCGGGGGGCGCAGGATGGAGATCATCTATAACCGAGACGACCTGGACCTCTATCTGAGATCGAACGCGGATACCAGTCCGGAGCACCCAACTCTTATTGACAAGTTCATGGAAGATTACGTCGAGGTCGACGTTGACGCCGTCTCCGATGGCGAGGACGTGTACATCGGGGGGATCATGGAGCACGTCGAGGAGGCGGGGGTGCATTCGGGGGACTCCTCGTGCGTGACGCCGCCGATCACGATCCACAGCAGGTTCACCTGCTGCCCCAGCGCCACGACATCCTC
>CALMWA010000277.1 GCA_937873125.1 uncultured Actinomycetes bacterium
AGCGCGTCCAACCCACGCAGGTGTTCCGGCAGCCGCACCTCGACCACCTCATGTCCCAGCCGGCGCAGCACCTCCACATGCTCTCGAAACGCGCCTTGCAGCGCCAGCACTCCCACGCGCATGGTTCCTCCAGCGAGCTATCAGCCATCAGCCATCAGCTATCAGCTATCAGCCATCACGGCGCGGCCCGCAGCCTGACCCTCTCAGCCCCCGCGAGCTCGATGTCCTGCGCTTGATCGCCGCCGGCCGCTCCAACGCGGAGATCGCCCGAGATCTCTACGTCGCGGAGACCACGATCCGAACCCACGTCGGCCGTGTCCTGACCAAACTCGGCCTCAGAGACCGCGTTCAGGCCGTCGTCCTGGCCTATGAGACGGGCCTCATCCAGCCCGGCATGCAATGACAAGTTGAACCAGTGTGGAATGTATAGTGTAAGTGTCCGGCGCTGCGGCCCTGATGTGGTTTGCGGAGAAGGTATGGTGGCAGGGTCATCACATCCAGACAAGTGAAGGAGAACTATGGAACAAATACCGCCTTCCGATGATGCGGCGACTTCCAAGCCTCACCGCGTCGAAGCCTCTCTAGGTCCGCGCATCCTCGGACCCAACGACGGGAAAGCTGTTGATCTTGGATCTCTTGGTGTTCGGTTCATGGTTTGGAGTGAGGAATCCGGTGGAGGTTTCTCCCTCGTCGAGCATCCGATCCCTCCGCGAACACTTGCCGCCCCGCTTCATCGTCATGCGAACGAGGACGAATACAGTTACGTCCTTGAAGGGCGCATGGGAGCGCAACTCGGTGACAAAGTTGTGTATGCGGAGAAGGGGGCTCTCGTCTTCAAACCCCGCGACCAGTGGCACACCTTTTGGAACGCCGGCGACGAGCCGTGCCGGATCCTGGAGATCATCTCCCCTGGAGGATTCGAGCATCTGTTCAAGGAAGTGGCTGAGGATCCGGAGGCAATGGCTGGTGAGACGGCCTCAGCGCTCGATGCCCGCTACGGCCTTGAGGTTGATTACGACAGCGTAGAGCGCCTCTGTGAAGAGCATGGGCTCGGCTTTCCTGGCGAGGAATGAAGTGGTTCACGAAGACGAAGAGAAACCAGCGGAGCTATCGTATTGACACAACCGAGTCAGGCCTCACGGGAGGAAGCGATCCAGCGAACCGTCGCGTGAGAGCGCACGAATCCACCTGAGAAGATAGCTCCCGCCGGATTTGCCTACGCTACCAAAGACGCCGCTTTAGCCAACTTCTGACGGATTTATTCGGAGTTTTCTCTTGATTTATGGTCGGCAATATTTGACAATACGGTACATACCGAATGTTTAAAATATAGCGACCAAAAGGATAATGAATGTATTCTGGGTACGATCCCGAGCAGCTTTTAAAGATAATTTCCGGGCGGCAGGAGGAGATCCGGGCGGAGGCCCGCAGGGAGGCCGAGGCCCGACGGCTGGCTCGGCCGCTCCAGAGAGCGAGGCTCACCACATTCAAACTTTGGCGGTTGCACGTGATGGTGTGGTTCGAGGACGCGCGGCGCGCATGACAGGAAAGCGTAGGAAACTGGACTACGACTTCGCGCAGGAGGTGCTGGAGGTAACGGAGCCCGAGCAGTACCGGGCGATCGGGGACGCCACAAGGCAGAGGATCATAAGCCTCCTCACCGAGCGGGCGGCGACGACCAGTCAGCTTGCCGAGGCATTGGGGCAGCCGAAAGGGAGTGTCGGGCATCACCTCAAAGTGTTGGAGAGCGCCGGTTTGATCCGGGTGGTCCGCACGCGGCAGGTGCGCGCGCTCACGGAGAAATACTATGGTCGAACGGCGCGGCTCTTTATGTTCTCCGATATGGATGAGTCTGAGGCAACCGAGCCGTTCATGTTCTTCAGGCAAGCCATGAACGAGTATGTGGATCCTGACCCGGAGGGACCGGAAGCTGGTGGGTGGTCCACCCTGCGGCACGCTCGCATCCCCGCAGAGAAGGCGCAGGAGTTCTACGAGAAGGTGCTAGAGCTGGCCGACGAGTTCGCGGAATATGAAAGCATGCCGAGAGAGAGGGTGTACGGTTTCGTAGCCGGTGTCTACCTCACCGACCTGCCCGAGCTACCCGAAGAGAGCGAGTAACCCTGCTCGGTCTCGGGCCTGAATACCGTAAGCTCTGGACGGCGCGCGCTGTCTCCAACCTCGGCGATGGCATCACGCTGGTCGCCGGGCCGCTACTCGCGGCGACGCTCACGCGAGACCCGGTGATGGTCGCCGGGCTGGTGTTCGCCCAGCAGCTCCCGTGGCTGCTCTTCTCCCTCGTGAGCGGCGCTCTGGTGGACCGGCTCGACCGCCGGTTGCTGATGGCTTGGGTGGACGTATTCAGGACGGCGCTCATCGGGATTTTGGGGCTGGCGGTGATGAGCGGGTTCGCCAGCCTGCCGATGATGTACGTCGTTTTCTTCCTCATCGGGACGGCCGAGACCCTATTCGCCAATGCTTCACTCGCGATCATGCCCGCGGTCGTGCCGAAGGAGCAACTTGAGAAGGCTAACGGTCGCCTGTTCGCCGCCGAGCTGGTGACCAACCAGTTCGCCGGTGGTCCCGTAGGTGGCGCGCTCTTCGCGGTCGCGGCTGCGGCGCCGTTCCTGCTGGACGCCGGCACCTTCGCCGCGTCCGCCGCTCTGATCTTCGCTCTGCGGGGTCGGTTCCGGGTGCCGGAGCCCGAAGGCGCACGCAAGACTACCCTGCGGGCCGAGATCTCCGAGGGTGTCGGGTGGCTGGCGCGTCATCGGCTCCTGCTCACCCTGGCGATCATGCTGGGTGCGGGGAACCTGGTGTTCTCGGCCACGTTCTCCATCCTGGTGCTCTTCGCCCAGGACGTTCTGAACCTCGGCAGCGTCGGGTACGGCATCCTGCTCGCCACCGGGGGTGTCGGAGGGTTCTTCGGCTCCCTGCTCGCGGGCCGCGTCGGTTCGTGGCTTGGCACGGGCCGGGCTCTCTTTCTGGCTATGTTCATTCAAGCGCCCGCGTTCGCCGTGACAGCCATGAGCGGCAACCCGTGGGTCGTGGGGGTGATGATCGCCGTGGATGGCTTCGTTGCCTTCGCCTGGAACGTGCTGACCTTCGCCCTGCGCCAGACTTTGATCCCCGCCAATTTGCTAGGCCGTGTAACCAGCGTGTACCGGCTCATCGGGATTGGCAGCGGGGCGTTGGGCGCCCTGGTCGGCGGTTTCCTCGCCCGCGAACTAGGGCTCGCCGCGCCCTTCTGGTTCTCCGCCGCCGTGATGTTTGTAGTCGCCCTGGCTTCTCTGCCGCTCGTGAACAACCGGACGGTCGCCGAGGCCCGTAACGCCGCTGGCTAGACTATCTTCCGAACAGGCGCCGTAGGAAGCGTCCACGCTCCGGCGGTTCCGCGGGAATCTGGCGTTGCAGCAGGACGATGAGGGCTTCACGCGGGATCACGTTCACCTCCATGCCGCCCGTTAATCGTTCGGGCGGTGGGCTGAGTGCGACGTACTCGACTTCTTCGTCTTGGTACTCCAGTAGCTCGACCAGCTCCCCGGCGGAGACTTGCCGGGCGCTCCAGTCCGTGCCGAAGTCTCCGGTGGAGGCGAGGAATTCCTCCGCTTCCTCGATGGAGTCGAAGAGTGGTATCGCCTCTCCGTCGTCCAGAACGATGGCGAGAAGCTCCTCGGCCGTCTCCGGGCCGCCGACTATGACGACGTGCGTGGCCGATGCGTCCATAGAGGATCAGGCTAGCAGACGGGGAGAGATCCCGTCACCGGACCTCTCCCCGCGCCGAATGTTTCTAAGAGTCGTCGGTGAGCGGCGTGGCGCCCGGCGGGGTGATGCCGATGCCCGGACCTTCCGGCGTCTCTACCAGGTCGAGGGTGCTGCCGTCCAGCGCCTCGCTGACCGGTGCGGCGATGTGCAGCAGGCTCTCTCCACCGTGCTCTACGACCTGATCCTCTGCCAGCGGTTCCCCCACGGCGATGCCGATCTGGGTCTCACCGGTGTCTTCGTCGGTCATAGGGTCCAGGCGCAGGACCGTACCCTCCGGGTGATCTACGCTCAGGAACAGGTCCCTGGCTCCCTCGGTTACCGTGATCATGGATCTCCCCTCCAACCTACGTGCTGGCCACGGAAATTAGCAGCCGTGGCTACGAAGGTATGAAGCTTTCATTACCGGGCCTCAACCTATCAGGGACAGCGCTCGTTTTAAACCAAGACCTGAACCCCGGCTTCGGACTTGACACCGCTCCTTCTCCGTCGTGTAGTAATGCAAACACCGTGACGAAGAGCCGGATTCCAGTGTCGAAGGAGCGTATTGGGCGAGAAGAAAAGAGCAGCCACCGAGTACGCTATAAAGCGGGTCGGGGACCGTTACTACCCCGTCATAATGGACCGGAAAGCGGGTGGTCACTACGAGATAAACAACCCCATGACCGGCGGCGCCCTCAGCTACAACAACCCGGAGGCCGCCGAGGCGTACATAAAACGCGCCCGCGAAAGTGAAGAAGGGCAACGCTAGTAATTCCTAGCTGGGGTTTCTAGATCTCCACATTCTTGCTATGAGCAGTGTTAGCAGGATGGCGGCTGTCAGGCGGATGAGGAGCAGGGGCAGCACGTTTATGCCGAGAGGAATGAAGATGAGCGTGTCCTCGATCACGGCGTGGCAGACGCAGAGAAAGAGGATCATGAGCGTCAGCTCGCGTTTCGTGAACTGCTGTTCCCGCACCTGCTCGATGATCACGCCCGCCCCGAAAGCGAGCCCGAAGATGAGGCCGCCCGCCATCGTTACCGCCCCACGCGGCGCGATGCCGAGCGGCTGCATGGCGGGACGCATTAGCTGCGCGAACCGCTCCAGCACGCCGATGTCCTTTAGGATCTGGATCATCAGCATCACCGGTATGACGATGACCGCGAGTTGAATTATCCCGGAGACGGCGGCCTGTAATCCGGCGAGGAGTATCTCCACCCACCCGGAGGGTTCCGCCTCCGCCGCCGGCACGAAACCGTAGCGCGCGATCTCGCCCCCGCCGCTCCACAGAGCGTTCACAGCGAACGCCGCCGCCAGCGCCAGCGTGATCCGGAAGGAGACCACGAGCAGCACACTCACCCCGATCTTGCGGCAGATGGCCGCTTCGAGCGGCAGTCCGTGCGAGAAACCAAGCATCAGCGCCAGTATGAAGACCTGCTTGACCGTAAGGTCCATCGTGAGCATCGCTCCAATAGCGGCGTAGAGGTTAAGCAGGTTGCCCAGGGTCAACGGTATTGCGGCCTCGTTGGGCAGACCGATCAAAGCCATCACCGGCGTCAGACCGGACAGCAGCGCATCGTATATCATAGTGTATTGCAATATTGAAACAATGAGCGTCACGGGGAAGACGATCTTTCCCAACTCCCACGTAGTGCGGAGCCCGCTCTTTATTCCCTCGCGCCAGGATATGCGACGCCACACTTTCGTCAGGCCCAAGCAAACATCTTTTCTCTACATGATGGCCTATACAGACTCACGGTTCTCCTCTACTACGGGCGTCGGGCATTTACTATACATGCGGATTATCCGAGGTCCACCTCTACAGCCCATTGCATGAATCTCCGTACTGCCTTAATGTTCGCTTCGGCATGCCGAGATGGAAGGGATGAGCGATGAGGGTCTGCGAGGCTATCGGGAAGGCGCTGGCCGAGCGCGGGGTCGAGGTCTTTTTCGGGCTCGTCGGCAGCGGTAACTTCGCCGTGGTGAACGCGCTGCGCGAGGCCGGGGCGGAGTTCTACTCTTCGCGGCATGAGTGCGCAGCGATCATGATGGCCGACGGATACGCGCGGGTCTCCGGGAAGGTCGGTGTGTGCAGCGTGCATCAGGGTCCGGGCTTCACCAATGCGCTCACCGGGCTAGTGGAGGCTGCGAAGAGCCGGACGCCGATGGTCCTGCTCGCTGCCGATACTCCGTCCGGAACGCTCTGGTCGAACTTCAAGATAGATCAGGGCTCTTTCGCCAAGACATCCGGCGCTATCGCCGAGCGGGTGCATAGTCCCGAAACCGCCGCTGCGGATACCGCCCGCGCTCTGCGTCGCGCGCGTGTCGAGCGCCTTCCAGTGGTGCTGAATATTTCGATAGACCTTGTGGAGATGGACGCTCCGGAAGATGCGCTTACCGTCCCCGAGCCACCCACACTGAAGCCGCCGCGCCCGTCCGAGCGGTCAGTGGCTGAGGTCGCGGACCTTCTGGAGGATTGCGAGCGGCCGGTGATCGTTGCGGGACGCGGCGCCGTTCTCTCCGGCGCCCGCGAGTCGTTAGAAGATCTTGGTGGGCGCACCGGGGCGCTGATGGCGACCAGTGCCGTCGGGTACGGGCTCTTCGCCGGAAACCCGTACGACATCGGGATCGCCGGAGGGTTCTCTACGCCGCTCGCCGCCGAGCTGATGGGTCAGGCGGATGTCGTGCTGGCGTTCGGTGCGTCTTTGAACCGCTGGACTACGCGGCACGGCAGGCTCTTCCCGCCCGATGCCCGCGTGATACAGGTGGATCTCGATGAGGAAGCCATCGGGGCTCTCTACCCCGTTGATGTCGGCGTCGTCGGCGACACGAACGCCACCGCGCGGGCGATAGTCGAGGATTTGGAGCGGCGCGGCGTCGGCAAACGGGGCTTCCGCGGCGAGGAGGTTGCGCGAAGGATCGCGGCGCGGCGCTGGCGCGACGAGCACTACGAGGACCAGGGCACGGAAGATTACATAGACCCCCGCACCCTGAGCATCGCCCTCGACGATATCTTGCCGCAAGAACGGGTGGTGGCGACGGACTCCGGCCACTTCATGGGCTATCCGGCGATGTACCTGCCGGTCCCGGACGAGCGGAGTTTCGTCTTCTCGCAAGCCTTCCAGTCGGTGGGTCTCGGGCTCGGGACCGCTATCGGCGCCGCCATCGCCCGCCCGGACCGGCTGACCGTCGCCGCTCTCGGTGACGGCGGCGCGTTAATGGCGCTGGGGGAACTAGAAACGGTCGCCCGCTACCGGTTGCCGATGGTCGTCGCGATCTACAACGACGCCGCCTACGGCGCGGAGGTTCACCACTTCGGCCCGATGGGCCGTCCGGTCGACCTTACGCAGTTCCCCGAAACCGACTTCGCCGCAATCGCCCGCGCGGCGGGGACGGAAGGCATCACCGTCCGCAAACCCGAGGACCTCGCGCCGGCGCAGGAGTGGCTCGGACGGCGAGACCGTCCGCTTGT
>CALMWA010000278.1 GCA_937873125.1 uncultured Actinomycetes bacterium
CGGGTGGCGGGGCCGGGGCGTGGTAGGGCGCGTTCGCGTTCATCGTGCGTTTCCCTTCACCAGGTGCTTCTCTAGGTCGTCGAGGACGACGTTGGCCGCCTGCGGGCCGCCGGTGATGAACCAGGCGTTCGGGTCCACCTCGTGCACCCGTCCGCTCCTCACAGCACGCAGCCGTCCCCACAACGGACCGGACTCCAGGCGCTTCAGGGCGTCGCGGGCTGCCCTTTCATCCTCCCCGCCGCCACCGACCATGAGAAAGATCACGTCGGCGTCGGCCTCGGTTACCGTCTCCAGGCTGAGCTCCAGGCTGCTCTTCTCGGGGTCGTCGACCACCTGGTTCTTTGGCCTGCGGACGCCGGCCTCTTCCAGTATGCGCCCGGCGTAGAAACGGTTGGTGTAGACCTCCAGCATGTCCTCGCGCGGCTTCAAAACGCTAACCTCCGGTTTTTCGGGCGTCTCGTTCAACGCTTCGTTGAGGCGTCGGACGCGCGCCTCGTAGTCGGAGATGAGATCCTCCATCTCCCCGCGCCGGTTCAGCGAGTCGGCGACCACGCGCGAGTTCTCCTTCCAATCGAAGCTGGAACGCACAGCCACGGTCGGGGCTATCTCGGAGAGCTCGTCGTAGGCTTCGTGGTACTCGATCCAGTCGACCCACCCGACGATCAAGTCGGGTTTTAGGGCGGCGATCTTCTCGATGCTCGGCTGATCGTAGCCGAGACCTTCGATCTTCGCGGTCTCTTTCTCGCCGAGGAAACGCGGGAACGGCTCGCCCGGGAAGGTCGGAGATCCCACCACGGGCGAGCCAATCGCGAGTGCGGTCTGCAAGGAGGCGTAGGGGTCCATCACCACCACCCGCCGCGGCTCGACCGGCACCTTCGCCGAGCCGAGGGCGTGCTTTACGGCTCTCGTGCGCTCCGGCGCCCCTCTACCCCCGGTCCCACCGCACCCCGAGACGCCGAGTAGCGCCGCCCCGGCGACGCCCGCTCCGCCAATCCTCAAAAGCCTGCGGCGGCTGATGCGCCGGACGCACCGGGGCATCCTCTGTATCCTGGAAATTGGCTCACTCCTCATCGCTGTAGTGGTGTCCTTTCTTTACGTTTTGCGACTTCTGTAGAGCAAATAGAGGAAGAACGGAGCGCCGACCGCCGAGGTGACGATGCCGCAAGGTATTTCCAAGGGCGCGAAGACCGTCCTCCCCACGAAGTCGGCGAGCACGACCATCGCCCCGCCGGTTATCGCGGAGACCGGCAGGAGCCCGCCGTGCGACGGCCCTACGAGCCTCCTAGCGATGTGCGGGGCCATGAATCCCACGAAGCCTATGGTCCCGGCCGTCGCCACCGCCGAGGCCGCGAGCGCAACGCTGGCGACGAGGAGCAGTCCCCGCTCCAGCTCCACGCGCGCGCCCAGGCCGCGGGCCACCTCGTCGCCGAGGTTCAGGGCGTTCAGGTGGCGGGCCTTCAGGAAGGCGAGGGGCAAGAAGACGACGAGCCAGGGCAAGAGTGGCCAGATCTGCTCCCAAGACCGCCCGTAGACGCTGCCCGTCAGCCACACGAGCGCCTGGCTGACCTGGTAGATATCGCCAAACGTGATCATAACCGTGGTGAGCGCCGTCGCCACCGCGCTGATGCCCACCCCGATGAGGATGAGACGCATCGGCGAACTGCTCCCCCGCCACGCGAGCAGGTACAGCAGCAGCGCCACGAAGAGCCCGCCGCCGAACGCCGCCGGGGGCAGGTAGGTCGCCGGCACGGAGGGGAACGCCACGATCATGCTCACCGCCACGAGCCCGGCCCCGGCGTTCACGCCGACGATGTCCGGCGCCGCGAGGTCGTTGCGCGTGAGACCCTGCAGAATGGCCCCCGAAACCGCCAGCGCCGCCCCCACGAGCACCGCCACGAGCGCCCGCGGCAGCCTGAGGGTCTCCACGATGAACCCGTACTGCGCATCTCCGGTCTCGATACCCAACAGCGTTTTGACCACGTCCAGCGGCGGTATCGGGTACTCGCCGTAGCCGACGTTGGCCACCACGCCCGCGAACGCGACAGCCCCGAGCGCGACGAACACCACGACAGCGCGGGGGTCCAAGCGAAACGAGACCCGTCCGCCCCATGGCCTTATCGGGACGCGGCCCCTCAACCCTTGACCCTCTTGCGCGCCAGGTAGATAAAGAACGGCGCCCCGACGAGCGCGGTCATCACCCCGACGGGCAACTCCTGCGGCCTCAACACGACACGCGCCGCGATGTCCGCGGCGACGAGCAGCACCGCCCCGAGGAGCGCGGAGTAGGGCAGTATCCAACGGTAGTCCACCCCGACGAAGAAGCGCGCGACGTGCGGTATGACGAGCCCGACGAACCCTATGGGGCCGGCGATGGCGACCGCGCTGCCAGCCAGCAAGACGACCGCGACGGCGCTCCCCGCCTTCACCCAGCCCGTGCGTTGCCCGAGGCCCGTCGCCACGTCCTCGCCGAGGGTGAGAGTCGTGATCTGCCTCCCCAGCACGAACGCGAGCAACAACCCCGCCCCCAGGTAAGGCAACACCTGCAACAGCAGGCTCAGGTCCCTGCCCGCCACGGAGCCCGCGAGCCAGAACCGTATCTCCTCCAGCGTCCTCTGGTTCAGGATCAAGACCGCCGTGGTGAGCGAACTGAGGAGCGCGGCCATCGCCGCCCCCGCCACCACGAGCTTCATCGGGTTCATCCCGCCGCCGAGCGTGCCCAGGGCGTAGACGACGACCGCCGCCAACGCCCCGCCCACGAACGCGAAGAGCGCGTAGGTCGTGAGAGACGACGCCCCTAGCAGGAACACCGAGCCGACCACCGCGAGCGCGGCCCCGGCCTCGATGCCGAGTATCCCCGGATCGGCGAGCGGGTTGCGCGTGAGACCCTGGATGATCGCCCCCGCCACGGCCAGCGCCGCCCCGACAAGCCCGGCGACCAGCGCTCGCGGCACGCGCAGGGTGCGGATGATCAGGTCGTCTTCGGAGCCATCGTAGCTGGTGAACGCGGAGATTACGTCCCACGTCCCGATCTTGGCCGCCCCGAAGCGCACGCTCGCCAGAAGACAGAGAGTCAGGATTCCCGCGCATACCACCAACCCGAGCGAGAGCAAGATCCTCGAACGAAGCATCCGCATCCCTACTCGACGCCGATCTGACCTGGATCACAACCGCCTTGACGAACATTGGCGAGACCGCTATGTTGGTCCACGTTATTGATAATGATTATCAGTAGCGACATTGGCGTCACGATACATGATCGGGCATGCGGAAGCAATTGACCTGGATCAAGGACACCTTCGCGGGTAGCGAGGTTGGAGAGGATGGGAAATTGAAGGATATGGCGCGGTACTTCGCCGGGGCTATGTTGGTGATGGCGGCATTTACGCTGGCCGCGTGTGGAGGAGGGGCCGGGAGTCCGGGGGAAGAGACCACGGAGTCAGGCTCCAGAACCATCCAGCACGCAATGGGTACGACGAAGGTCTCTGAGAACCCCAAGCGGGTGGTCGTACTGGATACCGGGGAGCTCGACAGCGCCATGACGCTCGGGGTCACGCCCGTCGGCTCGGTCGAGGCGGTCGAGGGTCTAGGGTATCCATCTTATCTCGAAGCCACGGACGGCATAGAGAACGTCGGCACCATCGAGCAGCCAAATCTGGAGAAGATCGCGACGCTTGAGCCGGACCTCATCCTATCCAGCAAGCTGCGGCACGAGAAGATCTACGACCAGCTCTCCGAGATCGCACCGACCGTCTTTACCGAGACCACGGGCGTTACCTGGAAGGAGAACTTCGAGAAGCACGCCGAGGCCCTGAACAAGACCGACGAGGCAGAGCAGGTGAAGACCGAGTACCAGGAGCGCATCGACGAGTTCCAGGGGGCTATCGGTGAGGACCCGCCGGAGGTCTCGGTGGTGCGCTTCCTGCCGGGCGACACGCGCATCTACCAGAAGGAGTCGTTTATCGGGACCATCCTGGAGGATGCCGGTCTGCCGCGACCGAAGCCGCAGGACGTGGAGGACTTCGCGATCCTCAACGCCAGCCAGGAGCTCATCCCCAAGATGGGCGGAGACGTTGTCTTTACGACCGTCTACGGTCCCGAGAAGGACTCGACGCTCGAAGAGATAACGAGCGACCCTCTGTGGCAGCAGCTCGAAGCCGTGGAGCAGGGGCGCGTCTACGAGGTCTCCGACGACCTGTGGATGCTCGGTATCGGCTACACCGCCGCGGGCGGCGTCGTGGACGATTTGGAGAAGTATCTCGTTGAAGAGGGAGATGAGTAGGGTGAGATCCAGACCATCCTCCCCACTCCTGCTCGGCCCGACGCGGCGCGAGTTCCTGATAGGGGCCGGAAGCCTGTTGCTGCTCGGCGCCGCCGGGTGCGGGACATCCGGGGGAACTGGAAACGGCGGGGAAGAAGCCACCTCCGGCGCGACGCGCACCATCGAGCACAAGTACGGCAGGACGAAGATCAGCGGGAGACCGGAGCGGGTCGTCTCGGTGGGCTTCAATGACCAAGACCCCATATTAGCGCTCGGGGTCAAACCCGTAGGGGTGCGAGACTGGATCGAGAACCGAATCATCTGGCCGTGGAATCAGGGCGAGTTCGGCGATACCGAGCCAGAGATACTGCCCATGGGAGAGCTCAATTTCGAGCAGATCGCAACCCTGAAGCCGGATCTCATCGTAGGGATGTACTCAGGTATAACCAAGAAGGAGTACGAGACACTCTCGGAGATCGCTCCGACCATCACCCAGTCGGGCAAGTACCAGGACTTCGGTGTCCCGTGGCAGGAGCAGACGCGGATCATCGGCCAGGCGCTCGGTCGAGAGGAGCGGGCGAACAAGCTGGTCGCCGAGGTCGAAGGGCGCTTTGCAAGAGCGCGTGAGGAGAACCCTGAGTTTGAGGAAGCGACCGGAGTAGTGGCCTACTCATTCGCCCCGAAGGACTACGGCGCCTACGGTACGCAGGACCTCCGAGGCCGGTTCCTGACCTCTCTCGGCTTCGAGCTGCCCCCCAAGATTGCCGAACTAACCGGAGACGAGTTCTTCACCGCTATCAGCGGCGAGCGGCTGGACCTGATCAATGCCGACGTGCTGGTCTGGATCCTGTCCGTGGATGGCACGCGCGAGACCGTCGAGAAAGACCCACTGTACCGGAAGCTCGACGTCGCAAGCGAGGAACGCGCCATCTTCCCTGGCGAGGAGCTGATAGGCGCGATCTCATTCAGCACCATCCTCAGCCTACCGTTCGCGCTCGACGGGCTGGTACCGATGCTCGCGGCGGCCGTGGACGGCGACCCCGGCACGAAAACCGGGGAATGATCGCAGGGAGGAAACAGAAATCTTGAGCACGATCATCGATCTATCCCGAGCCTAGCTTTCGGGCATCGAGAACGACCTCACGCGCAGGAGATTCCTGGCCGGAGCGGGCAGCCGGCTACTTGGATGCCGCACGGGTGTGGTTCGGCATAATCCGCGGCAGGAAGGAGCCTGTTACCAGCGAGGCACCCTGGGAGGAGTCGCGTCTGGACTCCGACGGCAACCCGGTAGACGAACGTGAGCCGGTAGGCGCGGGCCGCTAGGAGCACGATGCACGAGCTTCTCAAACCCGTCCGCTACGCCTGGGGATACCTGAAGGAGATCTCCGGCGAGAACGCCTACGACCGCTACCTGGCGGTCCACACGGCGACCCATCCGGGAAAAACGCCTATGAACCGGAGCGAGTTCTACCGCGCCCGGCAGGATGAGAAGTACAACAACCCCGGCAGTCGATGTCCATGATGACGCTCCAGCGGGCCGGTCGGTCCGCATGGAAAAGAGGGGAGGCGCGTCGTGCGCCTCCCCTCTTTTTATCTTTCGGTCGTAGAGAGCGGTAGGCTAGTTGGTGCTTGGAAGATCCTGTCTTGGAGTCCAGGGTACGCCAAATGCGGGAGGAGGTTCGGTATCTGCTAGCCGCTGCCGGGCCCTGTCCATCAACCGGTGCAACTCCTCGAACTCGTCGGGCGAGAACCACAGGGTGAGGTTGCCGTGGGAGACCAGGATCTGTCCCATCGAACAACGGGCCACCCGACCGCAACAACCCCGCGCAAGCTCACCGCACCTCACCGGGCGATCGAGAGCCTCCGCCACGAGCCCGGCAAGATCCACGAACTCGCCCATGCTCATCCCGACGCCCAACGACTCCCAGAAGAGATGAACGTCACCGCCCTCACCACGCATGACCCGGCGGCGCACACCGTACGAAGCCAGAACCGTGGTTCGAAACCTTGAATCCATCCACCTCCTTCCGTAAACTCTCGACCATTCGAGCGACAATGAGAACCGTTTGCAGGATGCCGCTATTCTACTCCAGCGAGTCTCCCGACTCCAGCGGCTAGCTTTTACGGAAGCGGCGTTACGGGCTGCGTTGCGGAGTGACGCCGTTTTAGCGTTCGCCCATCTCCCGGTCGAGGATGAGCAGGGCCGCGCTATCCTCGCCGGCCATCCGCAGCCGTTCGACGATCTCGGTCGCGGACTTCTCTTCCTCGACCTGCTCCGTGACGAACCAGTTGAGGAGTACCTGGGCCGGGTAGTCGTGCTCTCGGACGGCGAGGTCGTAGAGTTCGTGGATGTGGGAGGTTACTTCCCGCTCATGCTCCAGGGCCTGCTCGAAGGTGTCGAGCGGCGAGCGGAAGGCGTAGGGAGGCTCCTCTATGGACCGGAGTCGGACCTGCTCTCCCCGGTCCAGCAGGAAGTCGAAGAACTTCATGGCGTGCTCCTGCTCTTCCCTGGCCTGCGCTCGCATCCAGCGCGCGAATCCCGAGAGGTTCGCAACCTCGAAGGAACCCGCCATGGAGAGGTAAAGGTAGGCAGCGTAGAACTCGCGCTGTATCTGCTCTCCCATCGCATCCCTAACCGCGCTTTTCATCGGGGTCTGTGCGCTCTCGCTCATGGTGCTCCTTATCTCGCTTGTTGCATAGTTAACTTTAGATCATACGAGCGTCTCTCGTATTGTGCAAGCTCCAGAAGCCGAGGCTCCGGCTCTCAGCGGGGCTTCTCAAAACGGGCGACGCGGTACTGGGTGATCTCTTCCAGAGGATCGTCGCCGGAACTGCCCAGGGTCATCACGCTGCCGGAGGGCTCGATCAGTATCTCGTAAGTCCCAATCTTATTTCCCTCAGGGCTGACGTACTCGATGCGGACCTCGGCGCGATCTCCATCCTCGCTTACGTCGAGGACCTGTCCCGCCCTTGGTTACCCGGCCCACGTCCATCCCTCGCGGATGAGGATCTCGCGCTCCGCGATCTGCTCGAACTTGCTTCCGAACCCGGCCCATCCCCGGTAAAAGTGGCCGAGATCCGAGAAGGAGCCGTTCCTGAGCACCAGGTTCTCCACAGCCCGCGTCTCAAAATGGCCCCAGTAACGGCCCTCGGGGAGTTCCAGGAGTGTCGGCGCGAACCGGTGGCCGCCGATGTGGCTCGTACGCCAGACCCGGAGCCGGTCCGGACCCGCATATCTGGAACGGAGGAGATTGTAGATGGGGTACCCAAACTTTCCGCAGCAGACATCCCGGCTTCCGTGGGTGCAGACTAGAACATCCCTCACATGAGAGGCATCCCGACGGTAACACTCGAAACCGACCAGACTTTCCAGGTCCGGCAGCGCCTCGACGAGCGAGATCAACTCTTCATCGGGAACAAGGTACTCGTCCTTCCGGTACGAGGCGAAGGGTCCGTCGTGGGGCCGGCGCAGATACAATACTGTCTTGTGTCCCTCTACGGAGTATTCCGGGTCGGGATGCAACGCCGTAGATTTGTTTATCAGGCCGGCGCGGGAGAGCGTACCGACCGCATCCCGGAGTCCCTCCGGGTAGTGGACGGACTCCGTTACATTGTTCTTCCACGGCGGCGGGATCTCGATGCCAAGAAAGCCGTCGAAGCCGCTGCCGGAGCCGGCCGGATCGTCCCCGACGGTCTTCGATACGACCGCACATAACCTGTGTTCGGGCCGGTTATCGTCCTCGATTTTCATATTCTTCCGACTTCTGCGCGCTGGCGCCAGTACTCTTGCCATTCGCCAAAGGTGTACATGATGGTTTTTCTTCTTGTACCGGCGACCACGATCACTAAAGGGTAAAGATTACTTTTCATCTTGGGATTTTGGGTCGAACAAGCCGAGTTTCTCCTCCAGCAACCGCAGAACCACCGGTACGGTCAGCACTGAGGCGAAGTACATGGCCAGAGACTCATTGGGGCCGAGGCGCACATAGCGTCCGGCACGCACGCCTTCCAGCCTCTTGAAGAGATCCGAACGTTCGATCTCGTCCATGGCATCGCGGTTGTCCCCGAAATCGAGACCGAAGATCACGCCTGCATCTATGAGATCGATCCGTTCCTCACTTATCGGCTTGTACCCTTCCGGCGCGCCCTGGTCCGTCTGAGACGGCGGCCTCTTCAGCCCCATCTCGCGCATTATGTCACCGCAGAACGAGTCATCGGTCAACAACGCCGGCTCGCCGGGAAAGTTGGTGAAGACGGAGATCGTGAGGTTCCGGTAAGGAGAGAGACGCTCTCCTGTCTCGGCGATATCCGTCTCAGTGTCCCGCACGAGCTTACGGCCGTCTTCTGCGCGGCCCAGGGCGTCCGCGACCTGTTCCACGTTGCGCCGCCAGTCCTCAAAGCTAGTCACGACGGTTGGGGCGATCTCCGAGAGCTTGGGGTAGTTATCTTCGCTCACGCGTCCGGTCTGCCCAAGGATCAGGTCCGGGCTCTGGAGCGCTATCTGCTCTATGTTGACCTCTGGCTCTACGGCGAGTGGCTCGACGCCGTTCAACCCTTCTTCCCTGGCCCAAGGGTTCCAGCCCGTCGAAAACTTGCCGGCTGCGATCGGCTTTACTCCCAGAGCGAGCAGAGAGTCGAGTTCCGCGAGACCAGTTGCGGACACCACTCGCCTTGGGGACGCGGACAGTTTCGTCTCTCCAAGCTCGTGCTCGACCTCACGCGGAAAAATTCGGCCAGCGTCCTTGTCTTTCCTGGCATCCTTGTTGGCGTCACTCCCGCAGCCGGGCACGAGTACCATCAGGCCAGCGAGCCCAACCAGAAAATCTCTCCGTGTGATGCTGGGTGCGTGAGGTGTCGTTGACTTCCGCCGCACCGATGCTGACTGTTGAGATTCGGTTCCGATCACATTCCTCCTCTTCCAATTCATCCATAAACTACGAAAATCAGGGGACTGACTTGTCACCCTTCTTCCGCTTAGTCGGGACTCAGGCCGTCGTCCGGATGATGGAGTCCGTGTGGGATGCACAACGGTATGCCGGTGCGCGGATCGTTAACGATATCTGCCTGGACGTGGAAGACCTCCCGGAACAGCCGCGGGGTCATGACCTCTTCGGGCGGGCCGGCGTCGAAGACTTTGCCCCTACTGAGGGCGATCACGTGGTTCGAGTAGCGCGCGGCGTTGTTGAGGTCATGGAGGACCATGAGAACGGTGCGGCCCTCCTCGTGGTTGAGCCGCGTGAGGAGTTGGAGGACTTCGAGCTGGTGCGCCATGTCCAGGAAGGTGGTGGGCTCGTCGAGGAGAAGGGTCTCGGTCTCCTGGGCGAGGGCCATCGAGATCCAGGCCCGCTGGCGCTGGCCGCCGGAAAGGGTGTCGAGCGGACGGTCGGCGAGCTCGATGACGCCGGTGATCTCCAGCGCCTTCTCTACGGCGCGCTCATCGTCTTTGGACCACTGCCTTAGCAAGCCCTGGTGCGGGTAGCGTCCCTGAGCGCACAGCTCGCGGACGGTCAGGCCCTCGGGGGCGGTGGGGCTCTGGGGCAGGATGCCGAGGCGTTGGGCGACCTCGCGGGTCGGGAGGTTGGAGATGGCGTCGCCGTCGAGGTAGATCGCGCCGCCGCGCGGCTTCATGAGGCGGGCCAGGGAACGGAGCAGGGTGGATTTTCCGCACCCGTTGGGGCCGACGACCGAGGTAATCCTGCCCTCCGGCACCCCCACGGTGAGGCCGTCTATGATGACGGTGTCTTCGTAGCCGAGGGTTACGCTCTCCGTTCGGAACTTGCTCACGATCCCTCGCCCCCCACCAGCGCCCCGGCCGCTACCCCCGCGAGCTGCCGAACCCTCTCCTCGTCCGTCTTGCGCGGACAGGTGAAGCAGCAACCGTTCCCGAGCTTGTAGTACAGGCAGCACGTGTGCCGCACCCGCGTTCTCTCGGAGCCTCCCGGATACTCCAGCACGCGAAAGTTCGTCGGCGCGGAGAGCGGCGAGGGCGCGGCTAGGAACTTCTCGGCGAGATCGCAAGCCTCCTCCTCGCGGCCCAGGCCGCGCCCGACGAAAAGGAACGCCTCGGCGCACACGTCTGCGGTGGCCCGCCACAGCACGCGCCTCCCCCGGCGCACCCGCAGTCCCCTGAGCGTCGGGACTATCGCTGGCAGATGCGTCTCCGAGAGCGCCGCGCGCATACTGTCGAGAAGCGCCTCTTCCGAGAGCAGGACCTCGGCGTCCGGGTGTCCGGCCTCCGGGTCGTCCGGCAGAACGAAGAAACGCAGCCCGATAAAGGCGGCGTCCTCGGCGAAGCCGCTCTCGCCGAAGCGGAGCGCCACGTTTTCGGCGCTCAGGTCCGGTAGCCGCCGCTCGACGAGGAGCGCGGCGACGGCGGGCGTGAGCATCCGCCAGAGGTATCCCCGGAGCAGGGAGGTGCCGCTGTACGCCGGGTTGTCCATTCCGTACCCGCGCCCGATACAATCCATCATCTTCCCGAGTAGGTCGGTGTCTCGGGCCAGGCCGGCGACAGTGGTCCATCCGGGCTCGTCAGGGAGACCGAGGCGGGCGGAGATGTCTATCTCGTCGTCCGTCCCGTGGGCCGAGATGCGCTCCAGCGTCGCCGCGAGTGGCGGGGCCGAGCCGTGGTAGGGCGCGT
>CALMWA010000279.1 GCA_937873125.1 uncultured Actinomycetes bacterium
TTCTCAGCAACAGTTAGCTTCTCATTATAGATACGCGTTTGGCGCACAACCTCTCGTACACGAAATAGAAGTAAGAGTCCGTATTGGTGACAAATTGGGTTTTGGCCGAGCAGATGGCTTAGTAGCAGTGCTGCTGTCCGACGAAACTATCTTTACGGCCTCTTTGGAGGCTAAATCGGCGCGAACCTTGTTCAACCTCAGCCCATGGTACGACGACGAGCGATGGGTGTTACACATACTCATCGCAGGTGGAGTTGGTCTTCTACTGGCTGGATCAGTGGGTTGGTTTATCGGTACTTGGTTCTGGATGCTGGTCTTTCCTATCTTGACTTTCTTCTGCGTAAGTTTTGCGTACATACTTCTGACACACGAGCATGACAGATACCAGCCGATCGACGTTGTGCGACAAGTAAAACGCTATCCTGCTAACGAACAATGGATCGCTGTCTCTTCCGACGCTTACAATTCGCTCGACTCTAAGTGGCGAGAAGCTTTATGTGCTGCTTGTCGTAGAGAAGGCATCGGCTTACTACGAGTGAGATCTGCGGCGAACATTAACTTTCTGGAAAGACCTCGTCCAAGAAAGGTGCCGCGAGGCCATGCTGACTTCCTGGAATGCTATTCGCGTTCGAACAATATACGTCGAAATCTTCACGACCAACAAGATGGAAAAACGAGCTGAATAGAGACACCTTACACGGCGTCCCGTGAACAGCGCTTGCGGGACAGAACGTTCACCAAGATGCTATATTAGGTGCATGTACGCAGGGATTTACAGGATACTCGGTAGCGGTTTCCGACTATAAACTCCCGCGCTTTTTCTCCGATACCAAAACACCCAAGATCGCAATTTAGAAGGAGTCTCACGTGAGCGAGACAACGTCAAGGAGAACATACGATCCCACGGCCCTGGAGCATCGCTGGCAGGCGCAGTGGGCCGAGAGCGGCCTGTACGAGACCGATCAGGACCCTGACAAACCGAAGCACTACGCGCTCACCATGCTCCCATATCCGAGCGGCGACCTGCACGTCGGTCACTGGTACGCGATGACGCCCTCGGATACCCGCGCCCGCTTCATGCGGATGCGGGGACACCGGGTCTTCTTCCCGATAGGCTTTGACGCTTTCGGGCTGCCCGCCGAGAACGCGGCCATAAACCGGAGGATACACCCGTACAAGTGGACGATGTCGAACATCGAGAACATGCGCGGTCAGCTCCGGCAGATGGGCACGATGTTCGACTTCTCCTCCGAGGTCGTTACGTGTACCCCGGAGTACTATCGCTGGAACCAATGGTTCTTCCTCAAGTTCTTCGAGAAGGGGCTGGCGTATCGAAAGGAAGCTCCGGTTGACTGGTGTCCCAAGGACAACACGACGCTGGCGCGGGAGCAGGTCGTGGGGCCGGACCGACGGTGCGAGCGGTGCGGCACGCAGGTCATAAAGAAGAACCTGGCGCAGTGGCTGTTCAAGATAACGGACTACGCCGAGGAGCTCTTGGACTTCTCGAAGGTGGAGTGGCCCGAGCGGGTCAAGACGCTTCAGACGAACTGGATCGGGCGCTCCGAGGGAGCGGAGATCGTGTTCGATATCGAGGGCTACGGTCCCATCGAGGTCTTTACCACGCGGCCCGACACGCTCTTCGGGGCGACGTTCTTCGTGATGAGCCCGGAGCATCCGGCGGTAGAGAAGATCACGACACCTGAGCAGGCCGACGAGGTGCGCGCCTACGTCGAGCACGCCGGCAGGATGACCGAGATCGACAGGACCGACGTCACCCGCGAAAAGACCGGCGTCTTCACGGGAGCGTACGCGGTGAATCCGGCTAACGGGGAGGTGATTCCGGTCTACGCCGCCGACTACGTGCTGATGGGCTACGGGACCGGCGCGATCATGGCCGTTCCCGGACAGGACGAGCGGGACTGGGAGTTCGCCGAGAAGTACGACCTGCCCATAATCCGCACCGTGAAGCCGCCCGACGATTTCGAGGGCAAGGCGTATACCGGCGAAGGACCGGCGATCAACAGCGGATTCCTCGACGGCCTCGGCGTTGACGAGGCGAAGACGCGCATGATCGAGCACCTCGAAAGAGAAGGCAAGGGCCGGGCGACGGTCACTTACCGTATTCGGGACTGGCTCATCAGCCGGCAACGCTACTGGGGGACCCCGATCCCGATCATCTACTGCGATTTCTGCGGTGCCGTTCCGGTCCCGGAGGAGGAGCTGCCGGTCCTGCTCCCGGAGGACGCGGAGTTCATGCCGACGGGCGAATCTCCCTTGAAGCTCGATCCGAACTTCCGCAACGTCGAATGCCCGAAGTGCGGAGGCCAGGCCGAGCGCGAGACCGACACTATGGACACGTTCATGGACTCTTCGTGGTACCAGTACCGCTACCTCTCGCCGCACTACGATGAGGGACCGTTCGACCCGGAGGCGGGGGAGCGGTGGCTGCCGGTGGACCAGTACACCGGCGGCATCGAGCACGCGGTGATGCACCTGCTCTACACGCGTTTCTTCACGAAGGTTATGCGGGATCTCGGGCTGGTGGACTTCGACGAGCCGATGAAGAAGCTCTTCAACCAGGGGATCATCCTGGGCGAGGACGCGGAGAAGATGAGCAAGAGCCGCGGCAACGTCGTCAATCCGCAGGAGTTCGTGGACCGCTACGGCTCGGACGCGCTGCGCTGCTTCCTGATGTTTATCGGGCCGTGGGACCAGGGCGGGCCGTGGGACGGGCGCGGCATCGAGGGGATCTCGCGCTTCTTGAGGCGCGCTCTCTCGCTCGCCACCGGCGGCGACTCCACCGGAGCCGAGGCGGACCCATCGGAGCTTGGCCGGCACGCGGCTCGAACCGTAAAGAAGGTGACCGAGGATCTCGACGCGTTCCGGTTCAACACGGCGCTCGCCGCGCTCATGGAGCACACGAACTACCTGCTGGCGGTGCGCGGCAAGGTCGGGGACGAAGAATGGCGGGATGCGCTCCGCACCTTCGCGATGATCCTCGCGCCGCTCGCGCCGCACCACGCCGAGGAGATGTGGGCGGCGATCGGCGAAGAATACTCCGTGCACGAGCAGGCGTGGCCGGAGTGGGACGAGAGTCTCATAGCCGCCGACCAGATAACGCTCATCGTCCAGGTCAACGGCAAGCTCCGCGACCGCATCGAAGTCCCGGCGGACATCTCCGAGGACGCCGCGAAAGAGTTGGCGCTCTCCAGCGAAAAAGTCCGCCCCCACGTCGAGGGCAAGGAGATCCGCAAGAGCATCTACGTGCCGCGACGGCTGGTCAACCTGGTGGTCGGCTAGCGGTAGACTAGCCGGAGCGATTTTCAGGCGTAGGCGGGTACCGGTGGCGGAGAGCCGGGACGGGAGAAGTAGTAGCCTTGCAGGTAGTCCGCGCCGTGCCGAGCGAGCCACAGGTACTGTTCCTCCGTCTCCACGCCCTCCGCGATGGTCTGTACACCGAGATCCTGAGCGAGGTCCAGGAGTTTCGTGGCGATGGTGGCTTTGTACGGGTCTTCTTCCACGCCGCGTACCAGGTTTATGTCGAGCTTCACGAAGTCCGGGCGAAGGTCGGTTAGCAGGTTGAGCGAGCCGTACCCGGCCCCGAGGTCGTCCAGGGCGACACGGAAACCGGCCCTGCGGTAGAAGTCCAGGATCTTGATGAGCTGTCCCGTGTCGTGAATCTCGTCGCTCTCCGTTACCTCGAAGATTATGTTCTCCGGCGAGAGTGGGGACCTCTCGACAGCCCGTAGTGTGCTCTGAAGGCAGTAGATCGGATCGTAGATAGAGGTAGGATTGAAGTTGATGAAAATGTTTGTCCCGATCCCGAATCTCGAAGCCTCCTCTATGGCCTTCAAACGCGCCGCGCGATCCAGGTTGAAGAGAAGGCCGGCCTGGCGCGCCACGTCGAACATCAGCGCCGGACTTACCGCAGAACCTTCGGGATCGAGGCCGCGCAGCAGGCACTCGTAGGCAAAAATCTCCTGTCTGTCGTAAGCGGAGACTATGGGCTGGAAGTGCGCGGTCATCCTCTCTTCGCGCAGGATCTCCAGCAGCCACTCACCCTGGACGGCGGCCACGAGGGTCCCGAGGTCCTGCATGCGCGCGAGCTCTCGAAGCCCAGGTTCTACACCTTTTTCGGTCAGGAGCGCCCGCGAATCTCTAAGCTCGCGCCCGCTCAGACCCTCGTGGAGAATTTCGGCGAGCTTCTGTAGCTCTCCCGGACCGAGCTCCACGGCCAGGATGTCCTCCACCGGATCGTCGAATCGCAGACCGGACTCGATCAGCAGCCGGCGGATCGTTGCCCGACTGTGGGCGAGCGGTGGCGCAATGTACAGCACGCCTTCCGTGGGTGGAGCTTCGGGCAGCGCTTCGCAACGGCTACAACGGCTCATGCGCGCTTCTTTGCCCTCCAGCAAGGTATCCATACACCAGGTATCGGCCATAAAGTCCGGACGCTTTAACAGGGAGGCTCATCAGAACATCCTGCCGCCGAGGGGTACGGTTTTATCTGGTGAGAGCAGGACCACTTCGCCGTCAATGTCCGGGACACCGAGCACCAGCACCTCGCTCTTGAAACCCGCGATCCTCTTCGGCGGGAAGTTCATCACCGCCACGACCTGCCGGCCGATCAAAGCTTCCGGGTCGTAGTGAGCTGTCAATTGAGCACTCGTTTTACGGGTCCCGAATGTCTCACCAAAGTCTACGGTCAGCTTGATCGCCGGCCTGCGAGCCTCCGGGAAAGGTTCCGCCTCGACTATCTCTCCGACCCTGATCTCCACCTTCTCGAAGTCATCCCAGCTTATCTCCGGCAAGCTATCTTCCTTCCGCTAAATTATTAACCAAGCTTCCTAACCTCGAACAACTCCCGAACGACGTGCAGGTTCAGGTGTCCGGGGAGGAAAATATCCCGTGACCACTGCGCCGGACGACCCTCCGTAAGATACATCGTCTGCGTCAACGAGAGCGCCGCCGATGCCACTTCGAGACCCAGACGAGCGCCAGTCTCGTCCTCCGGCCCGACCAACACGGCCTCGATGGACATACTGGAGAAACCGATCGGCACGCTCTCGGAGACCAGCAGGTCCAGAAGCATCGCGTCCGGTCGAAAATGCTCCCGCACGTCCTCGATCCCGATAACCGCCTCCGGCACCACGTCCACCATCCACGCCGCCCGCTTTCCCTCCATCAGCAAAACCCGCGAGACTCGCACCAGAGAACTTCCCTCATCAACATCCAACGCCGCCGCTTCGTCTGGCCCCGCCGGAACCGCCCGGATCTCCAGGTCTTCGCTGTCAAGCCGCAGTCCGAGCCGTTCGGCGTGAACGGTGTAGGTCTCCAGCCGCTCCAGGCCCGCCGCGAGCCGCGCTCCTCCTGGGGGCCGGATCAGGAACGTGCCGCTCCCCTGCCGCCGCTCTAGAACGCCCCGTTCCACAAGCCGCGCCAGCCCCGCCCGCACCGTGATACGAGACACGCCCAGAGAGCCCACCAGCTCGACCTCCGGCGGGATGCGATCCCCAGCCTTGTACCGGCCCTGTAACAGCATATCCTCGATCCTGCGCTCGACCTGCAAGTACAACGGACCCCCGCCCGGCGTTTTCGTGTTCCGACCTTCCAACCCCAACCGCGCTCCTTCTCCTTCGTCTCCACACAGGAGGATATACGGCATCCCGCCCGAACGCCGCATTCTTAGCCGCTTGTATAACAAATTGGTATTAACTATGATGGGAATGTAGCCAGCGAGCCGATGCGGGGTGAGTGGTGGGATCGGTAGTCTGGGGCTTGCCGCGGGAGGCGCGGCCATACATTGGGGAAAGGAGTTTGGGATGAGCGAACCGGGTAGGCGGACGGCTCAGGGGGCCGAGTACGAGAACGTCGGCTCCGATTACATGGAGCATCGCCAGTTGCAGGGAGGGGCTGCCGGTTGGGTGCTTTTGGCCGGGCTCGGGGTGGCTTATGTGATCTCCGGGGATTTCGCGGGCTGGCATTTCGGGCTCGCCGAGGGTGGGTGGGGCGGACTGCTCATCGCCACGCTGCTCATGGCGACCATGTACACGGCGATGGTCTTCGGGCTCGCGGAGTTGTCCTCGACCATACCGACGGCCGGAGGCGGGTACGGGTTCGCGCGGCGGGCTTTGGGGCCATTGGGAGGGTTCGCAACGGGCACGGCCATTTTGATCGAGTACGCCGTGGCGCCGGCGGCCATCGCCACGTTTATCGGCGGCTACATGGACACGCTCGTCGGTGTCGGCGGGCCGCTCGTGTATCTGGCGTGCTACGTGGTGTTCATCGGCATTCACCTCTACGGAGTAGGGGAGGCACTCAAGTTGATGTTCGGCATAACCGTCGTGGCCGTCCTGGCGCTCGCGGCGTTTATCATCGGCATGATCCCGCAGTTCGAGTTCGCCAATTTGTTCACCATAGAGGCTACTAACGCGGCGGGCGCGAGCTCGTTCCTGCCGTTCGGGTTCGTCGGGATCTGGGCGGCGTTTCCGTTCGCGATCTGGTTTTTCCTCGCCATAGAGGGCGTGCCGCTCGCCGCCGAAGAGACCCGCGACCCGTCTACTGACATGCCCAAAGGGCTCATCGCGGGCATGGCGGCACTGTTGTTATTTGCGGTGCTCGTCCTCTTCTTCGGACCCGGCGGCGCCGGGTCGGCGGCGTTCACGACCGACGAGATGCTCGCGGCGCCGTCCGTCTTGCCGCTGGCGATGGAGGAAGCCTACGGTGGCGGGACCGCGCTCGGCACCTTCGTCAATATTGCCGGGCTCGCGGGCCTCATCGCGAGCTTCTTCTCCATCATCTTCGCCTACTCGCGCCAGACCTTCGCCCTGTCCAGGGCCGGGTATCTGCCGAGGCTCCTCTCGGTCACGGGCGGGCGCAGGACGCCGTGGGTGGCGCTCATAGTCCCCGGAATCATCGGTTTCATTCTGGCGTCCACAGGCAACGGGGCGACCCTCATAAACATCGCCGTCTTCGGCGCCACGATAAGCTATGTCCTGATGATGCTCTCGCACATAGTCCTCCGCCGCCGTGAACCGGACCTCGAACGTCCGTACTGTACTCCTGGTGGCGTCGCCACCTCGGGCGTCGCCCTCGTGCTGGCGGTGCTCGCCGTGATCGCGACCTTCATCGTGGACCCGACGGCCGCGTTTATTGCGCTCGGCGTCTACGTCCTCTTCCTCGCGTACTTCCTGCTCTACAGCCGCCACCATCTCGTCGCGCAGGCGCCGGAGGAAGAGTTCGCAACCATACAGAAGGCCGAGTCCGAGCTGGCCGGAAACTAGAAAGGAAAGGTACGATGGATTCGACGAAAATCAACGGACGCCTCGACCTCGATACGCTGCGCTCAGAGGTCGAGGCCGAACGCATAGACACCGTTCTCCTGGCGATGACGGACATGCAGGGCCGCCTTCAGGGCAAACGCCTCACGGCGCGGCATTTCCTGGAGGAGGTCGTCGAGCATGACGCGGAGGGCTGCAACTACCTGCTCGCCGTGGACGTGGAGATGAACACCGTCCCCGGCTACGCCATGAGTTCGTGGGAGCGCGGCTACGGGGACTTCGTGTTCAAGCCAGACATGGAGACGTTGCGGCTCGTACCCTGGCAGGAGGGGACGGCGCTCGTCGTCTGTGATCTCGTGTGGGAGGACGGTTCGCCGGTTGTGGCGTCTCCACGTCAGATCCTCAAGCGCCAGCTAGAGCGGCTCTCCGAACGCGGTCTCGAAGCCTTCGTCGGCACGGAGCTGGAGTTCATCGTGTTCAAGGACTCCTACGAGGAGGCGTGGAAAAAAGGCTACACAGGCCTCGATCCGGCGAACCAGTACAACGTGGACTACTCGCTGCTCGGCACGGCGCGCATCGAGCCGCTACTCCGGCGCATCCGAAACTCGATGGAGGGGGCGGGGCTTCTGGTCGAGGACGCGAAGGGCGAGTGCAACTTCGGGCAGCACGAGATCAACTTCAAATTCGACCGCGCCCTCGCCACCGCCGACGGCCACTCTATCTACAAAAACGGCGCGAAGGAGATAGCCGCCCAGGAGGGCTCCTCTCTCACGTTCATGCCCAAGTTCGACGAACGTGAAGGCAACTCCTGCCACATACACCTCTCCCTGCGCGACGATGGCGGAGAGCCGATCTTCGCCGACGGACACGGCTTCTCTAAGACCTTCGAGCACTTCCTGGCCGGTCAACTGGCCTGCCTGCGCGAGTTCGCGTTGTTCTTCGCGCCGAACATAAACTCGTACAAGAGGTACGCGGTCGGTTCGTTCGCCCCGACGGCGATCGCCTGGGGACGGGACAACCGGACATGTTCCTTGCGCGTCGTCGGACACGGGCCGTCGCTCCGCGTCGAGAACCGCATCCCTGGCGGGGACGTAAACCCGTATTTGGCTATAAGTGCCATGATCTCCGCCGGCCTGCACGGCATAGAGAACGAACTCCCGCTCGAAGACGAGTTCGCCGGCAACGCCTACGAGACGGACAAGCCGCACGTTCCAACGAGCCTGCGCGAAGCCCGCGACCTTTTCGCCGCCAGCGACGCCGCCCGCGAGGCGTTCGGCGAGGAAGTCCACGCTCACTACCTCAACATGGCGCAGGTAGAGATACAGGCGTTCGACGCCGCCGTAACCGATTGGGAGCGGCGGCGCAACTTCGAGCGCCTGTGAGCCGACCAACCATCGGCGTTACCGCCGCCACCGAGAACATAAGCTACGGCGCGTGGAAAGATATACCGGCGATAGTCAGCCCGGCGAGCTACGTACGTGCCGTGCAGCGGGCGGGTGGACGGCCGATACTCCTGCCCCCGGACCCCGAGGATGCGGCGGACCCGGAGGGCGTTCTGGATCTGATCGACGCGCTCATCCTCACCGGCGGCGCGGGCGACCTGGACCCCGCGCTCTACGGCGAGGAGCCGCACTCGGAGACCGGCCCCATTCAGGAAGAACGCGACGCCTACGAGCTCGCGCTGGTGCGCGCCGCCACCAGGCGGCGTATGCCCGTCCTCGGCATCTGCCGCGGGGCGCAGATCCTGAACGTCGCCTACGGCGGCGGCATCGAGCAACACATCCCCGACGCCCTCGGCCACGAGGACCACCGCCACACACCCGGCACGTTCGCCGACCATGACGTAATCCTCGAACCTGGCTCCCTGGCCGCCCGCGCCACCGGTGACGAGAAGAGCGCCGTAAAATCCCACCATCACCAGGGTATGAAGAGCGTCGGCCGCGGTCTGCTGGCGACCGGCTGGGCGGAAGACGATACCGTCGAGGCCGTCGAGGACCCAAGCTGTCCGTTCGTTCTCGGCGTACTCTGGCACCCGGAGGAAGACGAAAAAAGCCAACTTATAGAAGCCTTGATCCTGGAGGTAAAGTAATTGCTCGATGTATTGAACCCCGCCACTGAAGAGGTACTACAGAGCATCGAACCCGCGACAGCCGCCGAAGCCGACGCCGCCGTCGCCCGGGCAAAGGCCGCCTTCCCGAAGTGGCGGGCCGTCGAACCCGCCGACCGCTCGCGACTGCTCCGCCGCCTCGCCGCCGCCCTGGACGACGCTAAAGAAGACCTCGCGCAGCTCGAATCCCGCAACACCGGCAAGCCCATCGGCGACGCGCGCGGCGAGATGGGCATGGTTGCGGAGACCTTCCACTACTATGCGGGAGCCCCCGAACGATTGCTTGGCGATACCATCCCCGTCTCGGGCGGCGTGGATGTCACGTTCCGCGAACCGTTGGGTGTCGTCGCCCTGATCGTACCGTGGAACTTCCCCCTGACCATCGCGAGCTGGAAGATGGCCCCGGCTCTCGCCGCCGGGAACACCCTGGTCCTCAAACCCGCCGAGCTAACCCCGCTCACCGCCCTGGAGTTCGAGCGCATCGCCCTCGAAGCTGGGATACCGGAGG
>CALMWA010000280.1 GCA_937873125.1 uncultured Actinomycetes bacterium
GGAAGCTCTCTTCGTCCAGGACGTAGGGCTCCAGTTCCGCGTCGCGGAAGTTCGGTTCTTCGGGTAGTACGAGATCGACCCTACCATACCCTCCGGGAACCCGTCCCCCACCCTGGTCGGAGGTCCCTTCGGGGTCCTCGTTATCACGGCGCCGGGGGGAGACCTCGAAGCGCTCGCGCAGCACACGCAGGATCTTCTCGTTGCAGGCGTAGTCTCCCGGCGCGATATCCTTCACCGCCCGCCCGAACGGCAGACCCCAGGACAGGAGATCCTGCCCCTCGGCTATCGGCTCGACCGCGAAACGATGACCCTCAAGAACCGTATGCCGGACCTCGAATCGCGATCCCTCGTATTCGATGCGCTCGCCCGCGTTCAGCCGCCGGGTGGCGATAGCAACGTTGTCTCCGGGCGCTGGCAGCCTCCCGGCCTCGTCGAAGTTCCAGGTCCGCCCATTCTCGGTATTCAAGGGTTCGACCCCCGTGTTTCTAGCCCGCTCGTCGTCGGGTTCAGTGTAGCGCAGCCCTCGGTGTTCAGAGAATGCCAGGCTCCGCCGCTACAATGGTCGGGACGTGGCGGAGTCCGGGATTGGAGCCGGTTTGAATAGAGTGGTGGCGGTTCGAGCCGATGTGGTAGAGGCGCTGGAGCGCGGCGGCGCGGTGGTGGCGCTGGAGTCCACCCTGATCTCCCACGGTCTACCCCGCCCGGACAACCTGCAGCTCGCCCGCGAGGTAGAGAAACTGGTGCGCGAGGAGGGCGCGGTTCCGGCGACCGTCGGCGTGATCGGCGGCGTCCCGAAGGTCGGCCTCGATGCGAGTGAGTTGGAACTGATAGCCGAAGAGGATGGAATCCAGAAGCTGTCCGCTCGGGATCTGGCGTTCGCCCTCGCCACGAAGAGTCACGGTGCGACGACCGTGGCCGCCACTGCGCACCTCGCAGCGCTCGCCGGGGTGGAAGTCTTCGCCACCGGCGGACTCGGCGGGGTCCACCGGGAGGCCCGCGAGAGCTGGGATGTCTCCGCCGACCTCATTACCCTCGCCCGCACGCCCGTCGCGGTCGTCTGCTCCGGAGTCAAATCCATCCTCGACGTGCCGGCGACGCTTGAGGCTCTGGAGACCTTCGGCGTACCCGTGGCGGGATTCCGCACATTGCGCTTCCCCGGCTTCTACCTTACCGACTCGGGGAGTCCGCTGGACTGGTCGCTGGATAGCGAAGAGGAGGCGGCGCGGGCGATCCTGGCGCTCCGGGAAGTCGGGCCGGAGGACTCCGGACTGCTCATCGCCAACCCCATCCCCGAAGACGACCAGCTAGACCCCGCGCTCCACGACCGCACCCTCGAAGCGGCCCTCGCCGGACTAAAGCAGGAGAATGTCCGGGGCAAAGGGGTTACTCCCTACCTGTTGGACTACTTCCGGCGGATGACGGAAGGAGAGAGCCTGAGGGTCAACAAGCAGATCATCCGAAACAACGCCCGGCTCGCCGCACGCATCTCCGTCCAACTGGCGAACCTCCGCGCCACACAGCGGACCTGAGACCTTTGCACGCTTACAGCGAACGCGCGTCCCGCGTACTGGTCGTCGGGGATCTTCTCTACGACCTCCTGGCCGAGGTCGGGGAGGTGACTTTCGGCACGGACACCTTCGCCCCCATCCACGCGGCGGCGGGCGGGTCCGGCGCGAACGCGGCCTCGTGGCTCGCCGGGCTCGGCGTGGAGACGCACTTCGCCGGCCGGGTCGGGGATGACGTGTTCGGCGGCTTTCTGGACGGTGAGCTGAAGCGCGCGGGCGTAACGCCGCACCTGGCCCGCGACCGGGACCTGCGAACCGGCAAAGTCTTCGTGCTCGTGGACGCCGCGGGCGAGCGGACCATGATCACGGACCGCGGCGCCGGTGAGGCGCTGCGTCCGGAGGACCTGCCAGCCCAACTCTTCGAGACCGGCACGCACCTGCACCTCTCCGGCTACACCTTCTCCGGCGGCACCCGCCGCGAGACCGCCTCTAGAGCCCTGCGCCTCGCCCGCGAAGCATCAATGACTATCTCTGTAGATCCCTCCTCCGTGCCGCTGCTCCAGGATGTCGGCCAGGGTCGTTTCCTGGAGTGGACGGCTGGCGCGGATCTCTGCTTCCCCAACCTGGAGGAAGGTGCGCTGCTCGCCGGAGCGCGAGAGCCGGAGGCCATACTCGACACCCTGCGCGAACATTACCGGGGCGTCGTGCTCAAGCTCGGGTCGCGGGGCGCCGGCTACGCGGGAGAAGACGCGGATACCGTATGGCTTCCGGCCGCGACGGCTCGGGCGGTGGACACTACAGGCGCCGGGGACGCGCTGTGCGCCGGGTTCCTCTCGGCCTGGGCGGCGGGCGCTTCGCCGGTCGAAGCTCTACAACGCGGGATAGAGGTCGCTGGCAAGGTCGTCAGCAATCTTGGCGGCCGGCCGGAGTAAGCTGGTAAGCTGCGGTGTTAGTGCTCGGCGGCCCGTATCCGCGGCAGGCTTGCGGGGTCTATGAGGCCGTGGGTCGCGGCGTGGCCGGCGGCGGTCACCGTGTCTTCGACGAGCAGCATCGGCACCCCGATGGATTCGACGCTGGAGGAGATCTTTCGCACGGTCAGGTCGCGGCCGGTAATGGGTCGCTCCACGTCCCGGATGTAGATGGCGCGGATACGCTTCGGGTTCTCCCGCGCTATCTCGGCGTAGGTCTCCGCGTCCTGCTGGCCCGAATCTCCGACCAGCACGAATGGCAGTCCCGGATAAGTGTCGAGTAACTCGCGGATAACAAGCAGCTTGTGCGCCCTGTGGTCCATGCCGCTCAGCAAATCCTTCACTCCGCCCCAGTCCTTCAAGAAAATCGGCCCGGCCGGGATACCCCGCAGTTCGAGGAAATCCGAGATCAGATCGTACAGGTTCCATGGGCTGGTCGAGACGTAGAAGAAAGGATTTTCTCCCCCGCCATCCGGGCCGGCCCGCAGCGCCCGGTAGAAGGGCGCAACCCCCTCCAGCGGCAGCCGCGTGTGCGCGTTGGAGAAGAGCAGCAGGCGCAACGTCCTGAGTGCGCTGGTCGCCCCGGTCAGGACCACGGTGTCGTCTATGTCGCTGATGACGCCGAACTCCGCCCTCTCCCCCGGCGCCGTCACCTCCCCCACGGCCCGGACCTCCCGTTGCCCCTTCGCCAGCGGCCACACCAACTCCAGACCGACCTCCCGCAGAACCCGTTCATCCGCCGTCTCCAGCGACTCCGGATGTTCCATGCGCGCCCGAAAAAATCCCTCGTCGTCGGCTATCACCAACCGCTCCCGGCCCGCGAAGCGCACCTTCACGCGGGCGCCCGGCACCTCGGCGCTGAGGAAGCGCCGGATCATGGCCCGCAGGTTTCGCCATGCGGAGTCGTCCACGTTCGGCAGCCGCAACTTCTTCTCCTCTAGCACCCGGCCCGTGACGTACGCTGTGCTACCGGCGCCGTGCCCGAGATAGGGAAGTATGTAGACCGGCCCGAGCCGTCCGTGGCGCACCTTCAGGTAGAGCTTCAGCCGGTCGAAGCGGTGCTCGGTAACCTCGATCAGGTACAGAAGTCTCCCGCGCCAGCGCAGGCGCATCTCTAGCCGCGCTCCGGCTCGTCGAAATCGTAGATCTCGTAGCGGGCCTTCCCCGCCTTCTTCGCCCGGTACATTGCGGTATCCGCGTAATTCAGCAATTCCTGCGGGCTGTTACCGGTGTCCATCTCCACCACGACGCCGATGCTGGCCGTCACCGCGAGGTCGTGGGCGTCCAGTGTTACTGGCTTCTGGAACACGGTCTCGATCCTCTCGACTACCCGCACCGCGTCCCGCAATCCCCCTACGTCCTCAAGCAGCACGGTGAACTCGTCCCCGGCGAGCCGGGCGACCGTGTCGGCCGACCTGACGCACGAAGCTAGCCGACTTCCTATTTCTACCAGCAGCCGGTCTCCGTTCTCGTGGCCGAAAGAGTCGTTGACATCCTTGAAGTTGTCCACGTCGAGGAACAGGATGGCTATGCCGCGCTCTCTGCGGTCGCCGCGCGCCAGCGCGTGCTCCAGGCGGTCCATGAAGAGCGCCCGGTTCGGGAGCCCGGTCAGAGAGTCGTGGAACGCCTGGTGAGAGAGCCGCTCCTCCCGAGCCTTCCGCTCCGTGATGTCCCGGACGGCGGCGAAGATCATGCGCCGCCCACCGTAGTCCATGGAGGAGAGCGCAACCTCGACCGGAAAAGTGGTGCCATCCTTACGCCGATGCCGGTTCTCGTGCGTCCCCACGGGCGCTCCCGGCCGGCCGCTCATGGCCCGCCGCCAGGGCGTCTCGCCCGACAGAGCCTCACGCTCCTCCTCGGAGATAACGTTCTCGGCAATGTCTCGTACCGAGAGCGCGAGCAACTCTTCCCGCGTATACCCCAGGGACCGGTACGCCTCGACGTTGCAGTCCACGATTCTGCCTTCTTCGTCGTGGATAAACAGCGCGTCCACAGAATTCTCGAAGAGCTGCCGGAATCGTTTCTCACTCTCTGCGAACGCCTCCTCAGCCCGCCGCCGCCGTGTTATGTCCTCGATTACGGCAACTCGTCGGTAATCTCCCTCCCGCAAGGACGATACCTTGACCTCCACCTCGACGCTCTCTCCGTCCCTCTTGACGAGCCGCCCTTCCCTTCGATATCGCGTGGAAGCCAGGATCCCCTCCTCCGGATCACCATCAGCATAGAACAGACTCCTCAACGCGAGACCCTGGATCTCTTTTTCACCGTAGCCGAGCATCGTCAGCAGGACAGCGTTGGCGACGATAACGTTCCCTTCCGCGTCCAGGAGCGCAAGTCCCACGGGCGCGCTGTCGAAGGCGTATCGCATATCTGTATCGATGCGGCGCAACTCCTCTCGCGGGCCGGAGATCAACATACCCCTAGAGAATACCGTTCTCGCCAGATTTGCGATCCTCGCCAAGCCGTTTTCTCTGTACAAGGTTTCTCATTCCCAGACGAGTCTAGCGGATATCCACCCCCGTATTATCGGGCCGGGAGGGTCATGACTTTAGTCCCTCCGACATCGAGGTCCGCCATGAACGGCCCGGTCCCCAACTTCTGGAGGCGCCGTTTTCCCTTTTCATCAACGTCCTCCGGTCCCTGAAGCTCCACGATGCAAGCTCCTATGCGAAGCCCGGTCCCCGTGAACGCCGCGAGAGAAGCCGCGGCCTGTTGCGCGTTCAGCGCCGTGATCCTTAGCCGCGAGATGCCACGCGCGCCGTTCGGGTGAACGGTAGCCGGCCCATCGGGGACGCGCCGGTCGCGGGCGGTCACGTCCTCGATCAGGAACGGCAGTACCCGGCCTTCCTGACGGATGCGGGCGACGCGCCACAGGATCTCCTCTCCGTTGGGTAGCTTCCGGCCACCGCTTGCCGGTCCATCCACCTCGAAGCCGCTCTCCCGGAGGCGGCGCACGTCGCCGTCGAGGTCATCGGAGGCGACGCAGTAGTCTATGAAGCCCCCGCCGAGCACCACGAACGGCCGCCAATTCCACACGTTGTCCGTGGTGTCGTCCGGGTCGATGAAAGAGATCAACTCAAGGTACGTTCCGTCGGCGAAGGCAACCAGAGCGTTGCGCGTCAAGCCATCAGCGTGCTCGCCTCCGGGCGTGACCGTGAAACCGAGAAGCTCGTACTCCCGCGTGGCCTGTTCGAGGTCCAGCGTCAGCACTACCAGGTGATCCAACCGTCTCAACATCCGCGCCTACCTCCCAAGGACTCTCACCGCCTCTGATACCATACTCGCACACCCACGGAACGGGATGAACTTCGCATGAGTGACACCGATACAGCCTACCTCTCCGAGTTAGAAGAGGATACGATGCGCCGCGCCTGGGGCGATCGGACGGCCGAGGAACGCCGGAGGATCGTGCTGGCGGCTGTGATCTTCGGCCGCCAGCTAGAGGAGAGCCTGGAACAGAGCCCCGCGCCCCCCGGCCCGGAAGACGCTCAACGGTTCCTTATGTCCCTGATGAACGCCGTTGTGGACGAATTCGCCGAACGCGAGGGGATGGACCGTGACGGAGCTGCGTCTTTTCTGTCGGACGTGACCAACAGGGACCACATTCTGGAGTTCAACGAGGTGCTGGAAGCCTATGAGGCCGAAGATTCGGAAAGCTCGCTGGACGAGCTGTTACGCCAGGCTATCGAGGATCGGCGGGAGAAGGCGATCTGGTCCGACCACTGGAGCTCGGGCTAGTCGCGGCCCTCGCCGCGGCCCGGTCTCCGGTCTTCCCACCGCTCCAGAGTCCGGCCCGGAAGGTAGATGATGTTGAGCCAGAGAAGCGCCACGATAAAGAACACGCCGAGCACCCCGGCGAACTGCCAGACCTCCGACATCGTATCCACTTCCTCTCGCCCGCCACGCAGGCTGCTAAAAACGCTTTATAGAACTCTACCGGAGATTACCCACATAGTATCATCCACCCCAGGTCGCGGCGCCGTTAACGGTTTAACCGGCGGGTTCGACCGGCGTCGCATAGACACATTGGCGGGAGAGCGAGGCGTTTGCCGGATGGCACCATGAGCGATCATTACACGCCTTCGGAAGAGGTTGCGAACAGCGTCACTCACGGTCTCGGTCTGGCGGCGAGCGTCGCGGGAGCCGTGGTGCTGGTTACCCTCACCGCGCCCGGCGGCGACGCCTGGCGCATCGTCAGCTCCGTGGTGTACGGTGTCACCCTCGTGGCCCTGTATGCCGCCTCGACGCTCTACCATCTCTCACGCCGTCCGGGGGCGAAGCGAGTCCTGCGGATCATGGATCACTGCGCGATCTACCTGCTCATCGCCGGCACTTACACCCCGTTCACGCTAGTGAGCTTGCGCGGCGGCTGGGGCTGGACACTCCTTGCACTCGTGTGGAGCCTCGCGGTGGCCGGCATAGTCTTCAAAGTGTTCTTCACCGGGCGCCTCGGAGCACTCTCCACTGCCGTCTACATACTAATGGGCTGGCTGTGCGTGATCGCGTTGAAGCCGATGCTGGCGATGGTCCCCACGGGCGCCCTACTCTGGCTCCTCGCCGGCGGTCTCGCCTATACGGCCGGGACCATCTTTTACCACAACCGGCGGGTCCCTTACTCGCACGCCGTCTGGCACCTGTTCGTGATAGGCGGCAGCCTCTTTCACTACCTCGCAATATCGCGTTACGTACTGCTGCCGATGACCTGAGCCGCGGAAACCTGACGGCTACTATCTTCCGCCGCTCCCCCGGTCCTCCAGAACAATGTCGTCGGGGCGCTCTATCTCGAACAGCAATTCGACCAGCACCATCTCCAGCAGACCAATCAGGCGGAAAGATCCGCCGTCTCGCGCATACCGCAAAGATTCCTCGATCCACTCGAACGATGCGGCGTTGTCGGTCTGCATTGTGGTCCGGCCCTCCTCCGAATTCGCGCGGTGTTCAGCAAGATCCCATATGAATGTATTTATTTTAGAAGGTTAGGGGGTACACTAGTGACAGAATTTGTGCGTAAGAACACATTAGCTTCACCAATCGAGCCGTAACCGTGCTCTAGGAGGTGAGATGGTATCCAACATCGGAAGATCCCGGCTGGATCGCGACGCGGTAGACCCCGATAAGCTCAAGAGGGGTTCTGCGGAAGAAGACATACGGCTTCTCTCGATGGTGGACATCTTCGAGCCGCTCTCTCGGGGAGAGATAGAGGAGATCAACTGGAAGCGCCTGGAGACCCGCGTGAAGCGCGGTGAGACCTTTTTCCTGCCGATGGACCTCGGTGAGACGCTCTTTATCCTCAAATCGGGCCGGGTGCGGCTGTTCAAGAAGAACGCCGAGGGACGCGAGTTCACGCTGGCGGTGCTGGAGAGCGGGACGGTGTTCGGGGAGATGTCGATCACGGGCCAGCGGTTGCGGAACGCCTACGCGCAGGCCATAGAGACCTCGGACGTCGCCGCCATGTGCCGCGCCGACGTGGAGCGCCTGATCATGGAGAAGCCGAAGGTGGCGCTTCAGTTGATACACCTGCTGAGCGACCGGCTAAACGCCTACGAGACCCGACTGGAAGACCTCGCCCTAAAGCGCGTACCCGCCCGGCTTGCGAGCCTGCTGTGCATGCTCATCGAGAGCCAGGGCGTTAGGACCAGCACGGGCTACAAGATACCCACCCGCTACACCCACCAGCAGCTGAGCACCATGATCGGCGCGAACCGTGAGGCCGTTACCCGTGCGTTCGCCATACTCCGGGAAGCCGGAGCCCTGCAGGTAATGCGCCGTTACATACACGTCGAGGACATTGAAGTCCTGAAACGAGCCGCCGAAGACAACTCGTATCAGCGGGTATGAGCCTCTTCACCGGCAGGATGGGCCACTCCGTCGTTACAATGCATCCGGTACGTATCGAGAAGGAGTGATTATATGGAGACGTTCTTGCTTCGGCAGTTTCAGCGAGAGATCGAACGCCAGTGCCAGTTCGCGATGATCGCGCTTCAGGACATAGACGAAGCGTCCGCCAACAGCGACGGGAAGCTGTTCTGGTACTCGATCCAGAACCTGCTGGTCGCCATCGGCAGGATCTCCCGCCTCCTCTGGCCCCCCGACGAAAACGACTCCGAGCGCGGTGCCGCGCTGCGCGCGAGCCTCGGCGTCGGCGACGACTCCCCGCTCAAGCCGAGGACGCACGTGGAATATTTCGAGAACTTCGACGAATATCTGGTGGACTGGCAACGAAACTCCGAACACCACAGGTTCTTCGATTCCTACACCGAGCCTCTGGACATACTCGCCGAAACAGCCGGCGGGGACCGCTTCCGCGGCTACGACGCCGAGCATAACGCCATCCTCTTCCACGACGAGCCCTACCACCTCGGGCCGATCTCTACCGCCGTGGACGAGCTCGCCGAGCGAGCGGAACGGGAGATGCAGAAGCCCCGCTTCGACCTGGACCCCGCGGAGACCCAACCCTCGCAATAACGCAGGCGTCTACCGGCGCCCGCACTCCGCGACCGGCGAAGAAGCCGCCCGAACGTAACGGCCAACGTAGCCGCGACGTGTTTGTGCATAGACCTCTTAATGATTCAAACCGGGTAACGCCCTCTTCGCTCGACTCGGACAAAGGTTCTCCCATAAATCTGTGTCGTGAAGCACCCCGGGGCCGGTATCAACTACACCTTTTGGGACATTTGTGCTCTGAGACACCGTAATCTATTTTGCAATGGCGGGGTCTAGGGGTAGTGTCATCTTAATTCGTTGGGTCATCAAGGCCGTGGCGGATAGTGTTGTAGGTACAGCCTTCGAGTAAAGGAGCATTCATGGCTGAGTTTGAGGAGCGTAGTGACAGGTTTACAGCGGTCGAGGATAAGTTCGCCGGCTACACGGTCTACGACCAGGACAACGACAAGATCGGGAAGGTAGACGATCTCTTTCTGGACGAGAGCGATCAGCCGGAGTACATCGGCGTGAAGATGGGCTTCCTGGGTACCAGTTCCACCATCATCCCGATGGACATCGCCCAGATAGACGAGTCCCAGCAGATCGTGATGGTCTCGGCCGAGAAGCAGATGGTCAAGGACGGCCCGACCTTCAACGACGACCGGGAGATCACGCCGGAGTTCGAGCAGGAAGTGCGCGGATACTACGGCCTCGAAGGCTCGCAGTCCCAGTCGAGCGGCTACGGTGACTACTACAGCGACGAGGACTACGACGGTCACAGCGGCGCCGCGACGACCGGCTCCGAGACCGCCGGCACGGTCGGCCCCGGCATGAGCATGGGCGACACCGAGTCCGGCGAGTTCCGCGAGCACGACCGCAACCAGGAGGGTGTGAGCCAGCCCGGTAGCGACCTCGAAGACAGGGACGAGCTGCGGGTACAGCGCTCCGAGGAGGAGTTGCGCGCCGGGACTCGTGAGCGCGAAGCCGGCTCGATGAACGTCCGCAAGCGCGTCCGCACCGACCGCGAGAGCATCGAGGTTCCAGTCAAGCACGAGGAAGTAACGGTCGAGCGGGTGCCGGTCAGCGGCGAGGCCACCGAGGCCCAGATCGGCGAGGACGAGGTAGTCGTCCCGGTCACCGAGGAAGAGGTCATCACCGACAAGAAGGCGGTCGTCAAGGAAGAGCTGCGGCTGCAAAAAGAAGTCAAGGAAGACACCGAGGTCGTGGAGGAAGACGTCCGCCGCGAGGAGATCGATGTCGAGGACGCCACCGAGCGTGGGCGCGGTCTCGACAGGTAGGGACTAACCTTTGGGGATGCGCCGGTTCTTACGGCGTATCCCCTTTGTTTTATTGGTGCGGGATTCAGGTTCCCGGCTTTCCCGGCTCAGAAAGGTCTGTTTTGGATCACGAGGGACACGGCGACCGGCCCTTGGGGGGCGATTACCGCGCGGAAGAGTTGAAGGTGCAGCGCTCGGAGGAGGAACTCGAGACTGGCGTTCGCGGCCGCGAAGCCGGCTCCATGAGCGTCAGAAAGAGCGTGCGTACCGAGCGTGAAGAGGTGCGGGTTCCCAGGAGGCGCGAGGAAGTGGAAGTAGAGCGCGTGCCGGTCGAGGGCGAGAACAGGGAGATCCCGGACGCCGAAATCGGCGAGGACGAGGTGGTCATCCAGGTCTTCGAGGAGGAGGTCGTGGTCACCAAACGGGTCGTGCTGAAAGAAGAGATCCGGCTCCGCAAGAAGATCGTCGAGGACGTAGAGGTTGTCGAGGTGGATCTCCGCAAGGAAGAGGTCGAGATAGACGACCAGACAAAGTACGGCGCCAAAGACGCCCGGCCGGAGCCGCTAGAACAGGAGCCTCCAGCATAGGAGGACAAGTGGACTGTCCGGCGGGATCTCGCAAGCCGGTGAAGAAGGTCTTTTCTCCACGTCCGGCAAAAAAGACAAGAAGCTAGCTTGACTGAAATGCTGATCACGAAAGGGAGGTAAATGATGGCGGATAGAAGCAACAAGGACGCGCCGAAGGCCGACACGAACGAGGTACGCGGCGACGGCAGGCGCGACGAGTCAGCCCCACGCCGGGTCGGTGACGTGCGCCGGGATAACGAGGCGGATCGCAACCGCAGGGAATCCGAGCTGGGCACGAGTTGGACGAGCGTAGTCTTCGGTTGGCTCGCTGCTCTTGGCGCGGGTCTGATCCTCTCCGGCATCGTCGGCGCGGTGGTCGGCGCCATACTTGGCTCTCTGGGCGTCAAGGGCGGCACGGAGGGCGGCATCGCAGCCCTCGTGGGACTACTAATTACGCTGCTCTTGGCCTTCCTTATCGGCGGCTACGTCGCCGGCCGGCTGGCGAGCCGCGCGGGCCTGAAGCACGGCATCCTGGTGCCGGTGCTCTCGCTGGTCGTCATATTGTTGCTGGCGGCCATCGGGGCCGCCGTGGGATCCAGCTTCATAGACCAGCTCTCCGGCGTCGCGCTCCCGCAGGTTCCACAGGGCGCAGAGCAGCAGGCGCCGCAGAACCTCGGCGCGATCCTCACGGGTACCGGCATCCTCGCCCTGCTCGTACCGTTCATCGGTGGGGCCATCGGTGGCGCCTGGGGCGCGAAGACCGGCCGCAACCGGCCGTACTAAGTAAGTTTCATAGCGGCGCGGTGGACTGTCCACCGCGCCGTTCATCATTCCTACCGTTAGGAGATACACATGGACATAGTTCGGTCACTACAGGAAGCATTGACGGCGTTCCTAGCCTTTATCCCGCAGCTAATCGGGGCGCTCGTAATCCTGATCGTCGGCTACATCGTAGCCAAGATCCTGGAAGCGGTTGTTGGCAGAGTCCTCAAGGCGGTCGGCTTCGACGGCTGGATGGAGAAGAGCGGCATAAAGCAGTTCTTCGACCGGGCGCAGACCCGTCAGACTCCGGCCACCATTTTAGGCAAACTGGTGTTCTGGTTCGTCTTCATCATCGCGATCACGATGGCGACCGATGCTCTCGGAATTAGCCAGGTCTCGCAGGTCTTCAGCCAGCTCATCGCCTACATACCGAACATCATCGCCGCCGTGCTTATCCTTATCCTCGCCGGTCTGCTCGCCCAGTTCGTGGCCGGCCTCGTTCGCGGGGCGACGGGCATGGATATTCTCGGTACCGTGGCGCAGGTCGCGATCATGGTCTACGCGATCTTCGCCGCCCTGACGCAGCTCGGTATAGCGGTGCAACTCACCGCCCCCACGTTCCTGATCGTGCTCGGCGCCGTGGCGCTGGCCGCTGCGATAGCGTTCGGCTGGGGCGCCCGGAGCGTGGCCCAGGACATTGTCGAGAAAGCCTACGCCCGCAGGGGCGAGGCGCAACAGAAGATTCAGCAGGAGCGCCAGAGCAGTTCCTCCGATGGCGCCGCGAGCAACGAGCGTCCGTCCGTGCATCGCCGAGAGATCTGACCGCAACAAGAAACGTCGGAACCCCCACGCGAGGGCGCCCTTTATGGACGCCCTCGCGTTCTAGCAATAGAGATTTCGAACACTAACGAGTACGAGCGGCCATACAAGAGGCTAAAAGGAGATAACTGAATGGGGAGAAATCGACCCAGCAATGAAGATGCGCCCCGCGTACCCGGCGAGGAAGGCGGCAGGCCCTGGGGCCAGATCGTTCTGGGCTTGATCTTGCTGCTCCTGCTGGCGCTGCTTATTCCCTTCGCCTGTCAGGCCTTGAGCGGTGGACCGGGCGGAGAGCAAGGCTCTGGCGCGCAGGACTCGTCCGGCGAGGAAAAGAACGCCAAAGATCAATCCTCCAACAACGGCTCCGATGACAACTCCGGCGACGGCTCCGGTAAAAAGGCGGCCGATCAAAAGGAGACCGCGGCCGCATCCACGGACGGCGAGAGCGGCGGCCAGAATGGCGATAAGGACGCAATCCGGGCGGAGGTCGCTCCCTTCTCGGAAGGGAGCGGAGACGGCGAAGCGGTCAAGATCCCAAGCGCGAAGATTTCGGGCGCCGACGGCTGGATCGCCATCCACGCCGACGATAACGGTGAGCCCGGCGCCGTTCTCGGTCACGCCCCCATCCAGGAAGGACAGAACACCGGCGTCGAAGTGAAGCTCGACCAGCCGGCGGACTCAGGGAAGCTCTACGCGATGGTCCACGCCGAAGACCCCGCCGACGGCGACTACACGTTCCCTGCCGGAGACCCACCCGTGGACCAGAGCGGCGGGATGGTCGTGGAACCATTCGAATACACAGCCACAAGCAACTCGGCCGGCGCATCGAACGGCGCAAGCGCCACCGGAGGCGTGGAGGACAAACCACTCCCGGATTCCGGGGGTTTTGGCGCTCTGGCGTTGGCCGGTGGGATCCTGCTCGCGGCGGGGAGCCTTATGAGGCAAAGACTCCGCGCCTGAAACGCGGCACGTAACCGTAAACCAACAGAGGAGACAAGATGTCCGAGATAGACCGTGGAGAACGAGAGCGGCTAGAGAACAATGAACGTATCCGGCGGGCCGGGACCCCGGCGGACGGCGAAGAGCGCCGGGTGGATATCCCGCAGACGGATCGCGTCACGGATCGCACCGTGAACAACGGGGTGGAGAGCGCAGCGCGCCGGGGAGCGCGGCAGGGAGTCAGGGATTGGGAAGAGGAATCGTCGGGTGGCGGCGGTTTGTACGGCAGCCAGATAGACGCCCGGCACATGCTGGGCGCCGGCGTAGCCGAGCTGATAGGAACGTTCATCCTGGTCTTCGGCGGCACCGCGGTAGCGGTCGGTGCGATCCTGTCACGACCCACCGCCGGCGCGGCCTACGACTCCCTCGCCATAGCTCTGGCTTTCGGGATTGCACTGGTGGCCGTGGTGGCCGCCATAGGACACGTATCCGGGGCGCACGTCAACCCGGCGGTTACCCTGGGCATGGCCGCCGCCGGCAAGTTTCCCTGGAAGTTCACGCCGGTCTACATAGGAGCGCAGCTAGTAGGAGCGGTGCTCGCGGCCCTGGCGACCTGGTTGACTTTCGGGGGTCCGGGCAGGAGTGAGGCGTCGCTCGCGGCCACATATCCGGCCCAGGGCGTCGGAGATTTGCAGGCGTTCCTGGTGGAGATACTGATCACGTTCATCCTCGTCTTCGTGGTGATGGCGGTTGCCACCGACGATAGAGCGCAGGCCGCGATCGCCCCCGTCGCGGTCGGGTTCGCGCTCGCGCTCGGGGTCTTTATCGCGGGACCTGTTACCGGCGGCGCGGTGAACCCCGCCCGCGCACTGGGTCCGATGCTCGTCGCGGGAGACCTCACGAGCGCCTGGCTGTACATCCTGGGGCCGATCATCGGCGGCGTTCTCGCGGCGCTACTCTACGACCGGCTCATGGCCCAGGCCGAAGCCCCGGAGTAGCGGAAACGATAGAAGGATCGGCCACGACCCGCGCAGCAACCGGGGTCGTGGCCGTGCAGGGACCCACGTGCGACGCGGGTCCGTCGTTCAAGTAAACGAAGCTCTGTTTTAGCGTGAAGAGGTTCGCTCTTCCGGCG